>JACQLL010000008.1 GCA_016234025.1 Candidatus Pacearchaeota archaeon
GAAAAAAAGGGACAGAGAACTTTACTGGGTGTTTGGTGCAATGATAGGATTAATCTTAATCTTCCTTCTAGCCTTTTCTGTTTTCCAAAGTTTAAACACTTTTGAGTACGAAGGTCTTTCATTCACAAAAGAACAACTTGGAGAAATACCTCTTTATCGTTATTACTATTATATTAACGATCCTATAACAGGCCAGGCGACAGGAGAACCGCACCAAATAAATCTTTACTTAAGAGTCGACCCTCGTGAGAACATAGTCCCAATCGAAGGCGAGATACTCTTTCAGCGAGGAAAAACGTCTTATATAAGCATTAACTCAACCGGTCTGGAGCAGTGCAAGTACAGCCAGGTTGCAATATCTAGCTTGACATCTTTTCTGACCGCAAACGGAGTTCAGGTTAAAGGCGCAGTTCCCGACGAGGAAAAAGCACAGACAGGAAACTTCACTTACGCAATTTGCGGTAATCCTGTAGGCGACGTGGTATTATTAATCGAAAGCGGAGACGAAACAAAAATCACGAAAGAAGATACCTGTTACAGAATTGAAGTCGCGAACTGCGATATCATCTCCGCAATAGAAAAATTCCAGGTCCAGTCACTTATCGACGGCATGGAACGTAATTTGTGAATCTCTCCTCTTCTTCAGCAGATAAACAAGGACAATAAATAAAACAAAAGCGATTAAAACCAAACTAATCACATGAAGATTTTCCTCTACCAGCTCCATGTTGTTCCCGAACAAATATCCCACGTAAATCAATACAACAGACCAAATTCCTGCTCCAAGTCCGGTGTAAAAGAAAAACTTTCCGAGTTTCATCTTTGAAAATCCAGCAGGAATCGAAATAATCTGCCTAATTCCTGGAATCAATCTACCGATGAAAGTCGTAACCTCGCCGTGCTTCTCAAAATATCTCTCTGACTTCAAAATACTTTTTTCACTAATCAAAAAAATCTTCCCGTATTTATACACAAGTTTGTTAACAACTCTTCTCCCAAGATGCAAAGCTAAAAAATAATTAACGTATGCACCAAGTAAACTTCCCGACAGAGAAAAAAAGAAGACCAAAATACCGGACATTTCTCCTCGCTGAACCAGAACTCCTGCCGGAATCAAAACTATTTCGCTCGGAAAAGGAATAAAAGAACTCTCGATTGTCATCAACAAAAAAATTCCGACATAACCCAAAGAAGAAGACGCCGCTAACAAAAACTCAACAGCCGACTGATAAAACTCAACTACCATTTTATTCTCCATTTGGGTTTAATAACCCAAAGCTTGCTGCGTTCCAAAGGGAGAATTAGAGACACCAAGAATTCCTTAAAATAGGATTCTTGGGTGCGCTCAAGAACAGGAAGTTCTTGACGTTTCCGTCTCGAAGCCTTGAACTTATTTAGTTTGAGGTCTCGGGAACTTGTTCCCGCAACCGAGCGAGATAGCGAAGACTTAGGAAATCTCTTTATCTCCGAGAAAATTTTTCTAAAATCACTATAAACAGGAATCTCTTTTATTTTAAATAATTTGACATTGACAAACCAGACCAAAACTAAAAGTATGGTGCTTCCAAAATGCCATACAAGATTATGCGCGGCGTCGAAATATTCGTAGCCAATGCTAAACAGCCAGATGAAACCAACTATTCTCAAGATATTAAAAGCAAGAAAGACCAAAAACAAAAAGACCAAACTTTTAATCCTCTTGTCAATCTTAATTGGAGTCGATAAATTCAGAATAAAAAGAAGATAATACGCCGCACCGGCAACGCAGGCCGGAATTATCTCAACGGCAAAACTCTCAAGAGAAACTAAATTCGACGACAAACTCGCCTCCCGAAACAGAGAGACAATCCAATAAACAGGATAAATCGTCAGAGGCGTGAATACAGAATAAAAGAACTTAAGATTAAACAAGCCAAACAAAACAATCAGCAAATATCTCGCGAACAAATAA
The DNA here is from genome assembly GCA_016234025.1 of Candidatus Pacearchaeota archaeon. GTDB lineage: Archaea > Nanobdellota > Nanobdellia > Pacearchaeales > GW2011-AR1 > UBA73. The sequence goes on from JACQLL010000008.1 coordinate 1,952, forward strand.
ACTTTTTTGTCAGACATCAAAAGCAGTGTGAAAAGGACTTTAAAACTTTTGTCTTAATTTATCTCTCCTCGTGATAACCTTCTCTCTTCTTAAAGTTCCCTTTTCCGTCCACATTCTCAAAAAAGTATAGTTCTGCATTACCATTTGGAAAACCACTGGATTTAGTTCCAGCTACTACAGCGATAAAATCTAAGTCGCCGTCACCATCAAAGTCGCCGCTTGTTAAAGCCATTCCACTTTTATAATACATAGGAATCTCGGTAAAATAATCCTTTTGCAAGGATTTAACATTATCCGATTTGCTTTGTTTGCTTTCACATTCACAACCAACATTAGAACACAGGCCAGCAAGCCCAATCAAAGTTGTGGCTATTACTTTTTGTAATTTCATCTTTTATCTCCTTGATACTTTCTCATTTTCTCTCGGAATCAACGCTGTTCCACTTCCCGAATAAACGATTTGGTTTGCACCACTACCATAAGTTAAAGTTTCTATATAATCAACGACAACTTCAGCATCTTTTGGAACTTCACTAATAAAAGCCCTCATTGTTTCTTCTCTAATAAGATGACCATCCTCTATAGGACTAACAGAATAATGCCCTCCAGAAAAATGCACCCCAATCAGTTCATAATCTCTCTCCGACTTTCCAATTGAGACGATATAATCTCTTGCAGAACAAGTCAAAACCTTTCTCATATCAATTTTTTTAGTATTTCCTTCATTCATTTTTATCTCCCAGTAACCCCAGTAACACTCATTCCTGCTTTTTCTAAGCGAGCAACAATCTCATCTTCCATTTCTTTTCGTCTATCATGTACATTACTATAATCAGACATATATTTCGCTACTCCCGTTTTCATCCTCCCGTCATCATAGCTTGCAAAAAACCTATCTGTAAACGTAATGCCGTGATAAATATAGTTTAAACTTAATTTAGCCGATGTTTGGCCATCCGATTTTGCTCTTTCTATAAACTCTGTTAAATTATCGGGCCTACCAAAAACTCTCTGCCTCAAGGTTCTATTTTTATTTAATATCTGTTTCATTTCTCCAGAGCTAAAATTCTTTCTTTTTATTAGGGCAGTTCCCATAACAACATCGCCATCAGTTCTTAAATCTACGACAGCATCGCACTCTAATGGAATCCTAAATTCATCGATTGAACCACGGACACCAACTGTGTCATAATCTTGAACCGATTTTCCAATTGACTCAACATAATCTCTAAAAGAAGTAGTCAAACAAGTTCCGACGTCAATTTTTTTAGTATTTTCTTTATTCATCTTTATCTCCTGCTAACTTTGACAGCGACGATTATAATAAGGATTATCAAGACAACATTAACTATTCCGATTATCCACAATGTCGTGTTCCCCTCGCCGAATCCTGCAAAACCGGTTATTCCTCCGGAACTTCCCGGAGCAATATTGACTACAACTTCTCTTATCTCCACATCGCTTCCTGAAACTACCTCGATGTTGAACGACTCACTTCCTTCTGCGTCAGCATTTAAGTTAAATTTGAAAGTAACTTCTTTGCTTTCTCCTTGGTCAAGTTCTAAAATTCTTTCTGAAACGTCGCTTAAACTCGACCATGATTCGTAGTCATTAGCGTCGATAAGGAAGGTGTTAGTTCCCGACTTCAAACTCGTTATTGTGGCTCTTACAACAAGTTCATCGCCTGCAACAGCGTCGGAATCCAATACAGCGTTGATAGAAGCAGAATTTTCTCCGCTTGGTTCTTCATCTACCGAGCATCCAAGAATTCTCAACGGCACCAACGTCTCTTCTTCAGATGACTGTCTGTAACTTCCGCTTCTGTAATCATACTCCGAGTTCATTCTAAGCTGGTATATCTTGTCTTCAAGACCTTGAGGAATTACAAACTCAAAAGAAGTCCTTTCGTTCTCTCCCTGGTCAAGGTCATTTCTTATTTCTACCATCTTGTTCAGACCAAGCTCCGTGTTGAACAAGTTAACTTTAACCTGATCCTGATCCTCGTCCCCGACGTTAAACACGTTTGTAGTTAGAACAACTGACTCGCCGCAAGTTGCTTCTTCAGGATTTAACATTGTATCTTCAAATGAGATGAATTTTCCTTCGTCGCTTTCTCTTTCGACGTCAATTGTCTCAAATATGTCGTCGCTTAATGAACTCGATGTGTCGATACATTCGACATCTTCTCCCAAATCATCGCTGTATGCCTTGACAGCAAACATATAGCTCCCGTCTTCTATGTCGGCAGGAACTCTGAATCTGAATGTTACTCTGTCGTCATCTCCATCGTTCAATCTTCCGAGGTCTATCTTTTCCTCGTCGGCGTTTTCAAAATCTAAGTCGCTTATCTGGTTTCTTCCGGTGTTGTCAAACAATCCAAGCTCGACAAAAATGTCTTTGATATCGTCGTTTCCGTCGTTGTCAACTCTGACTTCGACTTCGATGACATCTAACAACTGCCAAGTGTCGTCTCCGCCCTCTCCTTCATTGTTGAAGTCAACGTCAGAGATTTCAAGATTTCCGCCAACAGAGCCAACTTCGCAGAACGATTGTGAAACTGTCAGGTCAATGCTCTTTGAAACATTCTGCGTCGAGTCAGCCGCAGTTATTGTAGCAACATTGTTTCCGAAACTCAAATCATCTAAGTCAATTGAGCTGACTGTTATATCTTTAGAAGTCCCTGCATTTAAGACAAACGAGCTCTCTGAAAAGATAACATCAAAGTCGCCTGCCTGTGTCATGTCTATGTTAAGATTAACATTTCCTGTATTCGTAACCTTGACAATTCCGCTCTGGTTCTTTGTCAGCTCTTTAACTTTTGTGAGTGTGATAGCGGAATTGTCTGTTATAATAGGGATTAATGGAAGAAAAAATGTCTCAGCATCATCTTGTGCACTATCCACTATTATCTCAATATCTATATTTCCTGATTGACTTGGAGGAAGAGTAAATGTAGTTGTAACAGGAATAATTTGGTCAACGTTAATATCAGTTATTGGCGGTTCAGTCCACGTCATCCCATTTATGTTAGAAGTAAATGACCAAGTAACATCTGTCCTATTCGCAGTGCATGCACCACCCTCATGTACTAAATCAAAGGATACATTAAAATTACCAGCATCACTTTGCACATCTGCAGGAACAACAAAATTTGTTAGTTCTAAACATTGAGCAGCACTACCTAATCCTCCAAAAATAACTATCGCGAATAGCGCCAATGCAGTCACCGCAAAAAATTTTGTTTTGCCTTTCATTGTATGTTGTAATTTCTTAGTTAAAACGAGCTATTTAAACATTTCTATACTATAACAAATACTTCGCTTTAATATGTTTTCAGCGTTTCGACAACTTTTCTCGTCGGTAATGATTAATCGACATAACCAACTCTCAATTTTCAGTTTTTTATTGTCAAATTGGGTTTAATACTCCGCAGCTTATGACAACTTCAAAGTCCATCAGACTTTGAGGCCTCAAGAACTTTGTTCTTGAAGTTAGAGATTGCCGATTTCGCGAAGCGAAAAATTTTGCGGAAATACTCCGTCGGCTTGCTGCGGAGACCTCAAGGTTTGAAAAACCTTGACGGCACTCAAGATTCCGATGAATCTCGATGTAGCGAAACCTAAAAAACTTTCAGTTTTTTGGGCA
>JACQLL010000083.1 GCA_016234025.1 Candidatus Pacearchaeota archaeon
AAGCTGCGGGGTATTAAACCCAATTTGACAATAAAGGAGCATGTTATATAATTTAAAAGGTTTTTGAAATAGCAAAAATTTTTCAGAAAGTTTTTATATCATTTTAAACTAATTATTTAATGAAAGAAAAGATAAAAGAGGCATATAAAAAAGCAATTGAAGTTTTGGAAAAGTGTTCTACTCCTCATGGGTTCAACGCGGCTTATCCAGGCTACGACGCTCTCTGGAGCAGAGACGGCATGATAATGTCTTTAGGAGCAAGTTTGATCGGAACAAAATTTAAAGAAACAATTGCAAAATCAATTTCAGAGTTGGCAAAATATCAAAGCGAGAAAGGACAAATTCCAAATGCGATAGATATTTATTCAACAAGGAGAAAACATGTTGATTTCCAGTCCGTAGATTCGACACTTTGGTTTATTATTGGAAACTTCGTCTACAAAGAAAGATTCAACGACTCTTCTCTATTAAAAGATAATTTGAGAAAAATAAAAAAAGGCTTGGCATGGATTGACTGTCTCGACACCGGCGAAGACGGCATGCCGGAGCAACAGCCGACCTCTGATTGGTTTGATGCATTTCCGCATCGTTACGGACATACGATAAACACTCAAGCGCTGTATTACAAGACGTTAAAATTAAATGGAGAAGACAAAAGAGCAAACAAGTTAAAATGGGCTGTTCACGAAGATATAGACAACAAACTATGGAACGGAAATTTTTATCTTCCGTGGAGATGGAAAAATCATAACAAATATCAGGAAAAAGGAGAATGGTTTGAATCTTTAGGAAACTTGCTTGCAATTGTTTATGATTTGGCGGATAAAGAAACAGCGCTTAAAATATTAAATTATATAGAAAAGAAAAAAATTGCATCACCATATCCTATGAAATCATTGTATCCTCCAATATACAAAGATAGCAAGGATTGGTACGATTATTTTTCTGATTCCGAAGCAGGCAAACCTTACCATTACGCAAACGCCGGTATATGGACATTCATCGGAGGGTTTTACGTCTGCGCGTTGGTAAAATACAAAAAGTTCAGAGAGGCAGAAAAACAACTTGCAAAACTCGCGGAAGCAAATACCTCACAAAACTCAAATTTCACAGAATGGTTAAACGGAAAGACAGGAAAACCTGGCAACTCAGCAAGCGGCAAAAACAACAACCAAGGATGGAACGCTGCAATGTACATCGCGGCATTTGAATCTGTTGAAAAAAGAAGATGTTTAATTTAACGTTGGATAAATTTTTATAGTTCTAATTTTAATTAATATTATGATTACTATAAAAGAAGAGCGCATACTAATAAAACCACAGGATATAACTCCGACGTCGGAAAAGTTTAAAGTGCTCGGAACGATGAACCCCGGAGCAACACGCATGCCCAACGGCGATATCGTTTTGTACGTTAGAATAATAGAAAAACTAATCAACACAAAAGACAGCGAAAGTTATTATTCACCAAGATGCTCCGGAGAAAAAAAATGCATAATAAAAATCGACAGGTTTCCAAAAAACGAAGTAGTAGATTCTTCCGACATTGATTTCAGTTTCAAGGACGGAACAAAACGCCTGACTTTTATATCTTATCTGCAAAGAGTCGTCCTCGACAAAACAGGATTTAATGTCAAATCAATAAAAAGAGAAAATACATTTAGGGGAATTTCTGAAGATGGCGAATTAGGAATCGAGGACCCGCGAATTACCAAGATTGGAAAAAAATACATTATGACATACGTTGGGCTATCAAGAGAAGGAAACATTTCGACAAGCTGTGCGGTTTCCGACGACTGTTTGAGATGGAAAAGAAAAGGAATAATATTTAGGGAGCAAAACAAAGACGTTGTTATCTTTCCTGAAAAAATAAAAGGAATGTATGCAGCGTTTAACAGGCCGGAAGGAAACTTTAGTTTTACTCCGCCGCACATACTTATTTCTTATTCCAAAGATTTGGAATACTGGGGAAAGCAGAAGACTCTGCATCTCTCGCAAAATAAAAGAAGTTGGGATTACTCGCGCGTAGGCGCCGGACCCCCTCCACTGAAAACGAAAAGAGGATGGCTTTTTATATACCATGGAGTTATAGAACATCGGAGTCATAAAAAGAGAAAGATCGCTTTCATGGAGAAAGTCCAGGACATCTTCGGAAAAAACCATCCGAAAAAGGTCGGAAATATTTCTATTTATAGTGCTGGAGCGGCTCTTTTAAAACTAAATGACCCGTCTAAAGTGATAGCAAGAACTTCTAGACCAATTATAATACCTATTAAAAAACACGAACGCGGAACATTTGAAAACAAAAACGTTTACTTTCCAACAGGCATTGTTGAGGATATAAACGAAGAGGATTTGCTGATATTTGCAGGAGCCGGAGATACTTACACAACTGTCAAGAAGGTTTCTTTGAAGGATATTTTTGACGAGTTAAGACCGATGAAATAACTGTCTGATTAATATTCAGCTTCCTTTTTATCAGTTCAGCCATGCGTTTAGCTATATCTTTATAATGAAAATTTTTAAAAGCATGTTCAGCTGCCGCAATTCCTATTGTTTCTCTTAGTTTATCGTCTTTAAATAGTTTCAAAGTGTAATCGGCAAGTTGGTCTGTATTGGCGCGGTAAGCAAAAGTTTTCGGTCTTGGAAACTCAATTAACATCTTTTTCTTGAACCCCATATGACGATTGACCCACTCTCTTTCGAGTTTAACCTCGTGTTCAACGTCGACTAAATAACCGGTCTTTCCATGAACAATCGTGTCCTTTGGTCCGCCGACATCTATAGATATGACCGGCTTGCCGCATGCCTGTGCTTCAAGCTGAATCATACCGAAACCTTCAAGTCTCGACGGAGCGGCGTAAATATCGCAGGCGTTTAAAAGGTATGACATAAACTCAGGCGAAAATTTTCCCTTAAGAAAAATGATTCGTTTCGGATCCAAACCAAGTTCTTCTATTAATTTATGTTCCTCCTTGCCGTGGTCTCTTGCCGAATAACTCTCCCAAACCTTGCATACATATTTCCAGTTAGGAAATTTTTCTACTATTTTCGCCAGTGCCCTGAACATCTCTTGAGCACCTTTGCTCGTGACATCGCCTCCGATTGTCAGCAGCATCTTTTCATCTTTTTTTACTCCAAGCATCTCTCTTATCTTGAAAACCATAGGATCGTTCTTGGGCATAGGATAAAAAATTTTAGGATCAAAACCAATAGGCATGACTTCAATTATATCTTCTTTTATTCCATCCCTTATATACGTCGATTTAACCCAATTCGAGGTTGTGACTATTAAAGGTAGTTTGTTAAGAATGTCGTGGTAATTAGCAACCCAGCCGTCTGCATTAAACCACGGGACCGGCTGAATTCCATACTTTAGCGGTTCAATAATCATGCGCGGAGTGTCGCCCCAAAATCCTATGCCGATAGTAACATCAGGCTTGTATGCCTCATAAACCCACTGCTTCTGAAAATTTTTTTCTGGATCGCACGGAATAACATCTTCTCCATTCTCTGCAAGACCTCGCATTAAGCTGTGCCCCTGCAAACTCTGTCCGTCGGGTTCCGGCGGATAAGCGTAAAAAACAACTGATTTCATTTTAACCTATGTCGAATGTCTCCAAATTTTTACAACTTAAAGCTTCAAAACTTTCAGCTCCAAAGTTGTATACTTTGTTTATTAATTTTCTCTTCTTTTTAAAATTATCCTCACTTAACTTATGAATCAAGTCCGCATCTTCTTTTGGAATTGGCAAGAGAAGCTCGGGAATTTTTGGCGCGCTATTTTTTCCTGGGAGATATGAAAAATAAAATGTTCTCTTGCAAACAAGTTCGTTTGTTCTTATCATCTCCTTCACTGCAGCATGAACTTCTTTATGTCTTATATGTCCATATTCTCCATTTTCTCCGTGCGTGTAAATAAAATCAAATTCTTTTTTAGGAAGAATTTCTTTAAGTTTTTCTATTATATCCATTTTATCAAGCGGCTCCAATTTTTCGTCGTCTAAATCAGAGATTACTGCTTTTGCATTGTACAACTGGCAAGCTTTGATAAACCTCGGCATTCTGTCTTCATCATTCTTTCTGCACAAAGAAACTATAGTCCAGCTCCAATCAGAATTTTTCAATATAGTGCCCCCCATCCATATAGTTTCATCGTCTGGGTGAGCTACAATAACAAGACATTTTTTCATATAACTAAATAATAGAATATTATATAAATCTCTGCCCTACTAAAGTTTTTCAGAAGCGTCCTTGTCAAGAATAAAAACAACATTTTTATGTCTCTGTAAAAAGCTTGCAGGAGTTCTTTTATCAGGATTTTTTCTAATAGAGTTATAAACTGCTTTTGCTTTATGTTTCCCTGTCGCAAGTAAAATAATCTTTTTTGCTTCTAATATTGTCCCGATTCCCATTGTCAAAGCATATTTAGGAAGAAATTTTGAAGAATGAAAAAATTTAATATTATCCTTAATTGTTGTTTCTGAAAGTTTCACCTTTCTGGTTCTGCTGTTCAAAGTCGAACCTGGCTCATTAAATGCGATGTGGCCATTCCAGCCAATTCCTAGTACCTGCAAATCTATGCCTCCATGTTTTTTAATGCTTTTTTCGTAAGATTTACAAGCCAAAAGAGAATTCTCTTCTTCCCCGTCGAGAAAATGTATTTCTTCTTCTTTCAGATTTATTTTTTTAAATAAGTTTTCTTCCATAAATCGACTTAAGCTAATTTTATCATCTTCGTATAAAAAATATTCGTCCAGATTAAAAGTTGAGACCTTTGAAAAGTTTATCTTTCCTTCGTTATATCCTGAAATTAAATTTTCATAAAGAGGCAAGACAGTCGAGCCGCTCGCAAGGCCTAAAACCAGAGAAGGTTTATTTTTTATTGCTTCTATTATAATTGTTGCAGCCTTTTCCCCAACCTCTTTCTTATTTTTAAGAACAATAATTTCCACAATTAAAATAATTAATCTTATTATATAAAACTATAGCAACTGACGGCATTCTTGAGATGCGTGGTTTGTCAAACACT
>JACQLL010000086.1 GCA_016234025.1 Candidatus Pacearchaeota archaeon
ACCTATAGTGAACCAACTAAGTTTCTCGGTGTTGGTTCCCTAATAGTCCACCAATAAATAAAGAGAACGAAGTTCTCTAATCTTCGCTTCTCACGAAGCTTCAGAAAACCGAAAGATTAAATTGGTGGACTATAAACAATTCCATAGGCAATTTAGTTCTCTCGAATATATAGTGAACCAACTAAATCTTTCGGTGGTTGTTGGTCCCCTAATAGTCAACCAATTGAACGAGCGTAACTGAAGAACTTAATTGGTTGACTATAGCAAAAGACAAACTGAGGAAATTTTAAAGTCTTTTGCTATATTTAAATAATTATTTCAATAAACAGGCGCGAACCTTGAAATTATTCCTGAAATAAGTGCGAGGTTGATTAGCCAGTATGCACTGTTTAAAATGAAAAGTCCGAATGGCTTATTGTCCCAGAGATAGCTTCCTAGAATTGTCGTCGTGATTAGGAAGCCGACTGCGAGCCAGATGCCGAAAATCACGCCTGCGCCAAAACCTATTATAGACAACTCGTAGATTAATAACGAAATCACGTAAGCGGTAATTAGTGTTCCGATGAAGTTTAGTATCATCATCTTCGCCATGCCCTGATGCTTAGCGTCTTTAATATCCTTATGCGAAATTTTGTTAAGCTCCATCCATTTTTTGCCGAAAAGCGGTCCGTACCAAATCCAACCAAAGATAAACGAGGCAATTGTTGCGATTATGATTGGCAACCCATCCGCGCTGTAGCTTGAGAAAACCATAGCTAATTAAAGGAAAGGGAGTTTAAATATCTTGTGGGATGTCAGTTGCTATTAGATTTTAAAAAATTTCAAAGAACAATATTTAGACAATATAAAAATATCTAATTCTGTTTTTTAATATTGAATGTTAATATTCCATCATCAGAGATAAACATTTCTGTTATTTCTGGAGATCCATTATATATCTCCTCTAATACTGTCACTCTAATTTTAAGTCCCTTTGTGTTTAAGTATTGATATAATTCAGAAGCAAATTGTTTCACTTCATAATCTATTTCATAATTTATCTCGATGACGTTTCCGTTATAGTTTAATAAAGCACTATCAATCTGACTTTTGCCGGTTTGGCTTAAGTGTCTTGCTGGTTTTTCTGTGCTTAAAACAAGATTATTACCTTGTTGGTTTTGTGTAACAATATTTCCTTGCGAATTTTGGATAATAAATTTGTTATATGAAGAGTTTAGCAAATTGTATTCATTCTGTAATTCTGCAAAATCTCCATTAATTACATATGACTTGCCAATAAAGAGTCCGCCAACGAATGTTAAGAGCAGAGCAATTATTGTTGTAACCAAAAACTCTGGTTTCTTCAAAAACTTCCAATCTCCCATAAATTAAAGTATGCATCAATGATTATATAAATTTATGTCAAGATGCTTTGCGAAAACCACGCACTCTAGTACGTGGATGAGCATCTTGAGCATCCAAAAGTCTCACGCAAACCACGGACTTTAGTCCGTGGTGAACACAAAGACTTTTTGATATATCGACCAAAACCAAAAATTCAAAACTCCGGCGGAAGCTCAATAACAAGCCATCCCATTTTTCTTGTAATACTCTTGATGATAGTTCTCGGCTTTGTGAAACTTTTTTGCCTTTGCGATTTGCGTTACAATCGGTCTATCAAAGTCATTCTGGAATTCTTCTTTCAGTTTCAAAGCGGCTTTCTTTTGTTTCTCATTTGTGTAGAATATTACAGAACGATAAGCTTCGCCGACGTCAGGTCCCTGTCGGTTTAGTTGAGTCGGGTTATGATTTTTCCAGAATATCTCTAACAACTTTTCGTAAGAAACAACGCTTGTATCAAACTCAACCTTAACTACTTCGGCATAACCGGAATCTGAAGAGTGAATATCTTCGTATTTAACTTTCTCTTTTTTGTCGTCGCCGCCCATGTAGCCGACCTCTGCTTCAAGGACACCCTTTGCTTTAGAGAAAACATATTCCGACTTCCAGAAGCATCCCATACCAAAGTAAATTTTTTCTTTCATTGGATAATTAATTCTTCAGAAGATTTAAGCTTTCTCTCCTAGCTTTAAACTCAATATTTTGCTTACTCCCTCGTGCATTGAAACGCCGTAGAGAATTTGAGAGTCAAGAATTATTGCATCGTTGTGCGTCACGATAAGATATTGTCCAGATTTAATGTATCGGCTTAAAAGTGAAGCGAGCCGCTCCGAGTTTCTTTTGTCTAACGCAGCGTCTATTTCGTCGAGAATGTAGAACTGATAGGGGCGATATTCCTGAATTGAAAAAAGAAGAGACAATGCGACAAGAGTTTGCTCTCCTCCTGAAAGAGAAGTAACATCAAAATATTTTCCTTTTCCAAGTTTGACGACGATATTTACTCCTCCTTCGAAAATGTCTTCAGTGTTCTCGACTTCTAAATAAGCCGTTCCTTTCGAAGACAACTTGGAAAAATTATCAGTGAACAAAGAGTTAATTGCATTGAACGTCTTCATAAAAGTCCTTTTCTTCTTCTTATCAATCTCTTCAATTATTTTTAATATCTCTTCTTTCTCTTTCTCAATTGTTTCTGTCTTTAACTTGACTTTGTCGTATTCTTTTTTTATTTCGTCGTAAACTTCCAGCGCCCGCATGTTTATTGAGCCGATTGTGTTTAATGTTTCCTGCGATTTTTTCAATCTTTCTTCAAGATAATTCATGCTTCCCTGAAGAAGTTCAACTCCTTTGTATTCTATCATGTCCATCTCGAGAGTTTCTTTTTCGCCGTCGATTTTCGCCCGTCCTATTTTCAGATAATTTATTTGGTCCTCTATCTCCCTTTCTTCGCCTCTCGTTTCAGAAAGTTTAATTCCAAGTTCCTGCACCTCTTTCTGAAAGTCGTCTCTTTCAGAAAACATCCTGTTAAATCTTTTTGTTAATTCCTTTTCCTGATTTTCTTTTTCCGCCAAATCAGATTCGTTGTTTTCTATTTCAGAAGTTAATTCATCTATTTGAACATCAATGTCTTCCAAATCATTCTTGCTTCTTTCAATTATGCTGATTATCTTCTCAAGTTCTCTTTCCTTGTAAAGCAAAGTCGTGTCAACGTCTTCCTCTGTTCTCGACGATATCTCCTCTATTTCCAAGATTATATTAGAATATTTCTCTTCTATCCGAGACAAATCTTCTGTCTTGTTCTCTAACAGCTTTCTTTTACTTTCCAATTCTGACAGCTCTTTTTTTACAATCTTCTCGCTTTCAAGATATCTATTCAGTGAAAGTCTTTTCTCGCCTAGACGTTTGTGCGAAGACAGCTCGTTTTCTGCAGCTCTGATCCCGCCTTCTATTTCTGAAATTGAGGTCTTATTCTTCTCAATTTTTCTTTTTGTTTGCTTGAGTAAATCACTTTGCTTCTCTAATTCTTCTTTTGCCAAATTAATTTTTTTGTCACAGTCCTCGAAAACATGTTTCAAATGGTTCTCGTCAATCCTGCTCTGGCAAAGAGGACAAATGTCTATTTCGTTTACTCTATTTTTTATTTCATTATTTCTTTCTATTTCTGAATTTGAAATAGAAATTTTCCTCTCGCTTTGCAGTTCTTCTGAAATCAAAGAGTTAAGTTCTGCTTTTTTCTTCAAAAGTTCATTCCCGAACTCGGATATAACATGAGAAATTTCTTTTTCGCTGGCATACTTCATTTGCAGAGATATTTCCTCTATTTGCTTGGCAATCGACTCTGTATCTGCGTTTGCCCTCGACAACTGGCTCTTCTTATCATAAATTCTTTCTTTCAAAGAGTTCAATTCCGTCTTGATTGACAAGACTCTTTTTCTCTCTTTCTCTATTTCGACAAGCTCCTCTTTTTTCTTCTTTAACTCTTTTGATTTTCTTTCAATCAACGGACTTTTTTCTTTCAATTCCTTTATTTCTCTCTCTGCTTCGGGAACCGACTTCTTCATTTGTGAAATTCTTCTCTCAACTTCCTCTTTCCTGTTTTCGTACGCCTCTTTTCTTACTTTAAGCCCTTCCAATTCAGCTCTAACGTTAGTTATCTCTTCTCTTAGTTTTCCCTGTTCATGTCCTGTTGCCTCTCTTATATGCCTGTTTATCTGATTTATCTTTTCAGACAAAGAGTCGATTTTTTCCTGCAGCATCTCTGCTTCTTTGCTCTTCTTATCTTTCTGGCTCATCTTCATTTCTATCGACTTTAGAATTGCCCCGATTTCTTTTTTCTTCTCCTCAAGCTTCTTGAAAGTTATCGATGCTTTGGCTCTTTTCGCAGTTGTCTGAAGTTCTTTGTATCTTTGCGCTTGAGTTTTCTCTTTCTCTAAATTATTAAGATAAGCAGTCCTTTCTCTCAAGATAGTAGAGATTTCTTTTAGTCGCGATTCTGTTTTCTCGAGTTCTTTGAGGGACTTTTCTTTTCGCCATTCATAGACAGAGATGCCAGCAACTTCACCGATTATTTTTCTCCTTTCTTCAGGATGCATCTTTACTATCGACTGAATTTGTCCTTGCAAGATAATGTTATATCCGTAAGGGTCGATGCCTGCCTGACCGAGAGTTTCGATGACTTCTGCTCTCGTTTTTGTCTCTCCGTTTATCTTATAAATGCTCTGTCCGTATACTCTGACGATTCTTTTTATCGAGATTTCATCTTTGTCGATTTCAAATGCCCTGTCCGAATTGTCGAAGACGATTTCAACTACTGCTTCTTTCGCCGGCTTGATGTACTTGGAGCCCATGAAAATTAAATTGCGCGCTTTTTCGGCACGCAATGATTTTACTGAAAGACGACCGAGGACAAAACAAATAGCGTCGCTAATATTCGACTTTCCCGAACCATTCGGGCCGATTATAATGTTAATTCCTTTGTCGAACGGGATTTCCGTCTTCTTGGCGAAACTCTTGAAGCCGTTCATCACCATCCTTTTTATGTGAGCCATATCTTGTAAAAATAGAAAGAGAGTTATATAAAGATTATTCCATCTATAAACCGAGATCTTTTATTAATGTATCTGGGTTGTGGGCATAGGATAGCGCTTCTTCTCTGTCTATTGCGCCTGTTTGGCAGAGTTGTTTTATATGCGTGTCCATTAAAATCATCCCGTGTTTTGCTCCGGTTTGTATAACCGTTGGAATTTGATGATAGTCTCCTTTTCTAATGTGCGTCCGAGCTCCTGCATGTGCCCCAACATTTAATACTTCCATAGCAAGTGTTCTCTTGCCGTCGCTTTGACGTGGTGGGATGAGCTGTTGTGACAACACATAAACTATGTTGTTGGCCAATGTCCCTCTCACAGAATCTTGTTCAATTGCCGGAAACAGCTCAGTATATCTGCATGCAGTTTCGCTTGCGTTTTTTGTGTGAACTGTTGCAAAAACCAAATGGCCTGTTTCTGCAGCTTCAAGCGTATGGCGAGCGGTCTCACGGTCACGCACCTCCCCAACCAATAAAACGTCAGGGTCTTGACGCAATGCATATTTTACTCCATCTGCAAAATTCGAAAGATGAGTTCCAATTTCCCTCTGGGAAATAATACTTTTCCTTGGAGAGTAGACATATTCTATGGGATCCTCAAGAGTAATAATATTTTCCGCTCTTGTTTCATTAATCTCTTGTAACAATGCGGCAAGGGTTGTTGTTTTCCCAGAACCTGTAATTCCCGTAACAAGAACAAGTCCTCTTCGCAATTTTACTATGTCCTGCCAGACTTGTGCATTAGGAAAACCAACATCCTTGATACTTCTAATCTCGTTAGGAATAACTCTCAAAGTTGCGTAGCTGCCTGAATTGCTTTTACCCAGATTAACTCTGAATCTATAGGTTGTTTTTCTTTCTCTGTCTTCAGCACTAATCGCGCAGTCCAGGTTTCCTGTTTCTCTAAATGCCGTAAGCTTTTCGTCAGGGACAATTGCTCTGATGAATTTTTCAACGCCCTCGGTATCAAAAACAGCTGTTTCAACTTCCTGTAAATTTCCGCCCTTTCTAATAATCGGTTTTAATCCAGGATTAATATGAATATCTGATACTCCTGTTCTTGCGGCATTTAACAATATTCTGTCAACTTGTAAAGATTTATCGAGCTGCATAAAAGCCAACATAAGTTTGTCTTTATAAAGATTTAGCAGATTTTCTGGTAAAGGTGATAAAACAAGCTATGATAAAATTTTTAGAACAAATGTATGAAGCACTGCAAAAATTAAATCGTTATTATGGTGAAAGCAAATCAGTAATTTGAGCATCTTACAATACTAAATACTGATGACATAGTTCTAGATATTTATTATGTCCCTTAACATCCCATATTTAGCAAAGTTTTGCAGAGTATCTTAAAATTATAATTTACTGCAAAATTTGGGTGTAAGAAACTGCAAGTTTCTGGAACTGCTAAATATGTGTTCAACTCTCCCAGCAGGGATTAAAATTTAGTGCAACGATGCCAAAGGCAAAATTTTAAAGTCGCGATTGCAATTTGGTAGGGGTGGGGGAAGGCAGACTAATTAATTATAGCTAATCAGCTTCTCCGGCTTCGCCAGATGCACAGCCAATATTCCAAGGTTTGGTTTCCCTTGTTCTGGTTCTAAGGATATCTCTTGCTAATCTAGAATCTTCATCTGGCAAACCGGCACTAGATAAAGATTCAAGTGCATTATTAAAAACCATATATCTTGCAAAAGAATCTCTGGCTTGAGAAGCACCCAATTCAATTCTTCCCAAATATTGACATAATTCTGGAGAGTATTCTTTTGCCATGCTATTCTGATAATTATATGGTTTTTAAGCATTATTATTCTTGAACACATTAGTCTGCCTTCTGGGCGGGGGAAGAAAATAACAATCGCGATTGAGTTGAACAACCTCTAATGTAGCTTACTCACTATTAGCTCTAAACAAAAACGGACTAAACTTCGTCTTATAATCATAATAATCAATGCCTTCTTCTTTCTTGTCCTTGTTTTTTATAACAAATCTATTCTCCTTCTTTGACAGATAACTCCCAAATTCATTAATAATAATCTTCATTATATTCTCCACTAATTAAACAAAAAGAGAAACTACCACAAAAAAATTAAAAAATTAAGAAATTTAGTAGTAGCTTTCGCCGAATTCTTCTTTTGTTTCAGGTTTTCTTGTTAGCAAGACAATTAGAACAACAAGTAAGACGATGAAAATAATCGCGAGGATTATTGTCAGCAAAATTGTTGTGTTGCCTGCTGTTGCATTAGCTGTACTCTTTCCTTCGCCTTCGACGTTAGCAATCAGTGTTTCCTGTCCGACTACTTCGCCTTCTTGCGAAAGTATGCTTACGCTGAAAGTGTTGCTTCCTGTGTTCGAGGAGTCAGCAAAAACGCTGAATGTTCTGCTCGAACCAGCCGGAACGACGATTACAGACTCGCTAAGAGAGACGTCGATGTTGCTTCCTGAATCGACAACGATGTTGTAAACACCGATTGTAGTTCCTTTGTTAACAACGGTCAACTTGTATTCGCCAATTTCTCCAACTGCAAATGTCTGGCTCGTTGAAGAAGGGAAAACTTCCGCTTCGCTTCCTGCGCTGGAAACGAGAACTTTTCTCTCAAGTTGCGTAATTGCGTCCGAGTTGAATGCTTCGATTTCAAGCGTGTATAGTCCTGCTTTGGTGTTGACAGGCAGTTTCAAGAATGCTCTTCTCTCCACTGCGTCTTCCTTGTCAGGCGCGTTTCCGCCCTGGTCAATCGGAGATAAGTCACCGAAGTAGACTCTTGTTTCTATTCCAAGTTCAGGTATTTTCACATCGACAAAAGTGTCTTCTGCGAATTGTCTTCCCCTGTTCTTAAGAACAATGTCCACTGGTAGTGTTTCTCCTGCTTTGACTTCCGGTAGGAAGTTCACGCTAAGCACTTCAACGACATAAGAAGCTCTCTCTATTGTGAAATCAATTGACTCTTGGTCAGCGATTCCGTTTTTCGCGCTTTCAACAACGATTTCCAAGTTTCTTGGTTCATCAGGGTCGTCAAGGTCGAAAGGCACTTCAACTTCAAGAATTCTTACGTATGTGCTTCCGTTGATGACGTCGAATCTTTCTGTGACAACGGCGTTCTGGCTCTCACCAGAAATCCATGCCTTTATTCTAACGTCTTCTGCCGGAGCAGTTGCATCAAAACGAACGAGAACCGGAACTCTCTCACCTGCAAAATTGGCAAAGTCCAAATTGCCGTTCAAGGCGTCCACTCCGTTCACTTCGACTGCTGCAATCGTTCCGAATGCACTTACGCTTTGTGTCGCAAACACAGCTAAGGCAATAAAGCTAACAAGCAAAATCCATAGGTTTTTTTGTTTCATTTTTTTGCCTTCAAATTTAGTTAATATACCACCAAAATGTTTCTTTATAAACTTTTTGGTGATTACATTAATAGACCACTTCTTAGTTACATAGAAGTGGTAAAAACTTTCGGAAGAAGTTAAAAAGGTAAACGATGGTATACCTTAATGAAAAACAACGAAATAACGACGATAAAAATAAAAAGAAAAACAAAAGACAGATTTGAAAAATTACGCCTGCACGAAAAAGAAAGTTACGATGAAATCGTCCAGAGGATACTGAATATACTTAATGTTTGCAGGGCGAATCCTGAAAACGCGCAGGAAAAACTTGAAAGAATTGAAGAGTTAAGAAGGAGGAAAAAGTTTGTTTGATAACAACAATTAATATAAACTATCTTTTACAAAGAATTAAATGGAAATAGAAATCGGGAGAGAGGTTTACAGAATTTTTTTAAACGACGGAACGACTTTAAGGGCTTTAGTAAACAGAAGATACGACACGCGTCGACCATGTCAAGAAACCTTTGTTTACGGAGAAGGCGATTCACCGAAAGAAGAAGCAGAGCGGCTCTACCAATTAGAAGACAACGACGTCGTAAGAGTTCAGTATGAAGAAGACGACGAACTCATTGAATCTGAAATAACTTGGAGAAATCTCTATCGTCTTGATGGAGATTTTAAAATTGGAAAGGACTTCAGACCAATTGAAAGACCGAAAATTTATGTTTGCAATTCAATGGAAGAAATGTTAGGCAGAGCGGCCGGAGTTGAAGGAGATAAAGAGATTGCCTAAAATTTTGCGATCCCATCGTCGCTTCGCTCCTTCGCAGCAAGTTGCGGGGTATTCGCAAAATTTTTCGCTTCGCGACCAGCAATCTCTAATTCTCCATTTGGAAACGCAGCAAGCTGCGGGGTATTAAACCCAAATGGAGAATAAAGGTTAGTTAAATCACTGCCGCATCGCCCAGTGTTGAAGCGCTTCAAACTTCGGATTTTGTTTCACAACATCAATTAATGTTTCAAATAAATTTCCGCCTGCGACAACAGGATTTTTGCTCCACCATCTTAAATCGAAAAAGGTGTCTCTTGCGCAGTCCTCGTGTAAAAAAATTCTTTCGTCCGAAGTTTTTTTATTTCCTCTCATCACAATATTCCCAGTTCTTGGATGACGCGTTATCTCCACTTCTGCGTCATTTTTGTATGAATTTAAATCTTCATTAAAAAATTTTCTAAGCGTATATGGCTTTGCGACATGATAATGAACAATTCCGTCAAATGCTTGATTTACGAATTGCGCCTCAACATCTAACTTGTCCCTAATATCATTCATCCAACGAGAAGAAAAAAGTTTTATCTTTAATCTTGGATAGGTAGTATGTATATAACAAGTTATATCCGCGTTATGACCACTGCTACTATAAATCAACACTTTAGGGCTTTCCAGTTCTCCTCCCCTCCTGCTGGGAGTGTAAGAATTAGTATCGAGAAGTTGACAAACTTTCTTTTCCAATGAACTTCTGTCCTCGCTCTTAAAAGGAACAAAACAAAAAGTTAAAGGGGAGATTATAGAATATAATGTTCCGAGGGAAATTGTCTCTTTCTTAACCATGCCTATGAGTTCGCTGAATCTTTTAATCCTGCTACTTTTCTTTCTTTGTATCGAATGGGCTCTATTATCACAAATCTCCTCTAAATATTTAAAATCATGTGGACTGAAATCTCTGGCTACATTCATCACTCTTTCTAAATACCTTAACGCAATTTGTTTTCCGGTTTTTATAAGCTCTTTTTTGAATATTTCAATTGCTCTGTTGTCTTCGTCTTTTAGATTATCTACGAAGTTTCCATTGTTGTCAAGAATTGGGAAACTCGTTATTAAAATAGGAGTTACTTGCTTCTCTATTAATCTCATCATTTCCCCTTTCAATAAAGCATTGCGCTTTGCTTTTCTCAAATGAATGTCGTGTTCTGCATTTTTGAAAGAGATGTAATGACTACTCATAAGATTAAATAAATATGAAGTTTATAAGTTTTTATGAGATTGGCTTTTAAAATCCTCACAAAATATAGTCCACCAATTTAATCTTTCGGTTTTCTGAAGCTTCGTGAGAAGCGAAGATTAGAGAACTTCGTTCTCTTTATTTATTGGTGGACTACGTCAAGAACCCTCAAAGATTTCGGG
>JACQLL010000082.1 GCA_016234025.1 Candidatus Pacearchaeota archaeon
CCCGAAATCTTTGAGGGTTCTTGACGTAGTCCACCAATAAATAAAGAGAACGAAGTTCTCTAATCTTCGCTTCTCACGAAGCTTCAGAAAACCGAAAGATTAAATTGGTGGACTATACTTTGAGACCTAAATTATTAAATAATTCCACAACATATAATTTCATGGATTTTAAAGAAAAGCCTTTGGCTTATAAAATGAGGCCTTCGAGTTTGGAGGAGTTTGTCGGACAGGAACACTTAATTGGAAATGGAAAGCCGCTAAGAATCGCAATTGAAAAAAAAGTTTTGCCGAGCTCGATAATTTTTTGGGGACCTCCAGGTTGCGGAAAGACGACTCTTGCAAAACTCCTTTCACGTTTGACAGAAAGCGAATTTGTTGAGCTATCTGCGGTAAGCGCCGGAAAAGATGACATAAGAAGAGCAATAGATAAAACGCGGCTCCTTCACAGGAAAATAGTTCTTTTTCTCGACGAAATACACAGGTTCAACAAAGCGCAACAGGACTTTCTTCTTCCTTATGTTGAAAACGGCACAATCACATTGATAGGAGCGACGACGGAAAATCCTTCATTCGAGGTTATTTCTGCCTTGCTTTCCCGTTCGAGAGTTTTCGTGTTAAACAGATTAAAAGAAGAAGATATAAAAAAAATAATATCAAATGCAATGAAAAGCGAGAAAGGTCTGAAGAGCAAGGCAATGTTAAAAGAAGAATGTTATGACTTAATAGCGCAGTTATCGAATGGGGACGCGCGCTCTGCTTTAAACATACTAGAGATTGCTTCGACTTTGACAGAAGAAGAAATAACGAAAGAGATAGTAATCAACGCGGCGCAGAAAAAATTTTTAACGTATGATAAAGACGGAGAAGAACATTACAACATTATTTCTGCACTGCACAAGTCAATGCGTGACTCCGACGCTCAAGCTGCTGTCTATTGGACGATGAGAATGATTGAAGCAGGAGAAGACCCTAAGTATATAATCAGAAGAATGATTCGCTTTGCTTCGGAAGACGTAGGAAACGCCGACCCCTTAGCGTTGAAAGTCGCGGTTGCTGCGAAAGATGCAGTCGAATTTCTTGGCTATCCGGAGTGCGACACTGCGCTTGTTCAAACAGCAGTCTATCTCGCGAAAGCTCCGAAGTCGAACGCAATCTACAAAGCGGTTCAAAAATCCAGAGAAGACATCGAGAAAACAGGCAACCTTCCGGTTCCGCTTCACTTAAGAAACGCTCCGACAAAATTAATGAAACAACTAAACTACGGCAAGGGGTACAAGTATACCCACGATTACAAAGACGCAAAGGTCGAACAGAAACATCTCCCGGATGAATTAGAAGGAAGTGTTTATTACGAAGAGAAATCGTGATTGGCGTCAATAAGATTTAAATACAAGAACAAATATTATTTATCAAAGATGAAAGGAGGAAATATGGAAAACAAAATGCAAACGTTAAAAAAACTTAACTGGATTTTGCTAGGGCTTACTATGCTGGTTTCCGGTTTACTGAAACTCTTTATGCTGAAGCCGGCGGCAGTAGTCGGGATGCTGGCAGGTCTTGGATTTCCAGCACCAACTTTCTTCGCGTGGATTTTGATGCTTTCCGAAGTTGTCTTTGGAGTGGCAATTCTTGCAAGATGGAATCTTAAGTACACGACAATTCCTCCTGCGATAATATTGGTTGTAGCGGCCTTCACGGTATACTGGGCTAACTGGACAAATATGCTTGTGCATCTCACATTGGCATCGAATTATCTGCTTCTTGGGATGATGGGCAAAAAAGCATAAATTTTTATTTGTTGTTTTTTTATCTTTGTTTTTTTTGTAGTTTGTTTTAACAGAAATAGAAAGATAAATAAAGAGATTGCCTAAAATTTCGCTACATCAAGACTCTGATGAATCTTGAGAGTCGTCAAGATTTAAAAAACATCAAGAACTTTCAGTTCTTGAGTGTGCTCAAGACTTGGAAAGTTTTGACATCTTGAGGTCCTAACAGCAAGCTGTGGCGTATTAAACCCAATTTGAAAATAAAAAAGGAAATAAGATTGTTTAGGTGCAGGGCGTTTGGGAGCGGTAGAGTTTTCCTGTAGCACCTACACAGACATAAGCGTTTCCAGTTCCATTTAAGTCACTAATTTTTACATTCCCATTTATGTCAAGTTCTTCGGTAGGATTAGTTATTCCTATCCCAACACGACTTTCAAAATAATTTTTACCGAGGCCAGACTGATAAAAGCCGTATCCATCATTGCCTAAAATTTGTGCATTTATAGCAGTACCGTTTTGAGTTTGCCCTTGAACAGATATTCCGCTATGACTTTTACCATAAACTCCCCTACCGTCCTGGGTTGCGCCTTCAACTGCGACTCCAGAGTTGCTTATCGCATCGATAGCTTGTATCTCTGATGTAATTATTAACTTTACAATATCAGGATGCGGGGGAACGCCTATCCCAACATTTCCGGTTATTTCCGAAATGGTAATAGCCTTATTTTTACCTAGAGATAGATAGTCACTATTAGAAGATAGGTTTCCATTTATTTCACAAACACTATCAGCATCACAGGAATTTGCTTTTATCGGTCCCCCTTGTCCTATTGTTGTTGTGTAAGGAGCAAAAAGCACGTTTGGCGTCATCACAGCGACGGTGATAGCCGATGTCAAAACAGCAACAATTACCGCGACAACTATCGTCATTTTTAGACTCTTTTCCATTTTCACCTCCTTTCATTTGCTCATGAGATTTAAACTTTAAGTGGATAGATATATAAAAACTTTATCGTTAATAAATCGAGATGAAAAAAATAGTGGTAATAGGAGGAGGATTTGCCGGTTCGCACATCGCAAAGCAGTTGGAAAGAAAGTTCGACGTCATTCTAGTCGACACAAAAGATTATTTTGAATTCACGCCGGGGATTTTGAGAACGATTGTCGAGCCAGAGCATATAAGAAAGATACAAGTCCTTCATAAGAATTATTTAACCAAAACAAAAATAGTTGTAGATGAAGTTAAAGAAGTCGGAAAGAATTATGTTCAACTAAAAAACAAAACTATGAAATTCGACTATCTTGCAATTTGTTCCGGCTCAAGTTATAACGCTCCATTTAAAGAGCAAAGGGTTGTAACTGCGACGAGAGCGAAACATTTACTTGACTGTTACGAAACTCTTTGTGATGCTGATAAAGTTTTAATTGCCGGAGGCGGGTTGGTAGGAGTTGAATTAGCGGGAGAAATTTACGACAGGTATCAGGACAAGGCGGTAACAATAGTTCACGCTAAAGAAAGATTAATGGAAAGAACGACGGAAAGGGCGTCTTCATATGCTGAAAATTATTTAAGAAAAAAAGGAGCGAAGTTTTTATTTGACGAACGCGTCGTGAAAAAAACCAGAGATAAATATGTCACAAACAAAGGAAAGAAGATAAAAGCAGACATCGTTTTCCTCTGTACAGGGATTACTCCAAACTTCGATTTCATGAAATCAAAATTAAATTCCTGCCTTAATAAAAAGGGATGTATCGAAGTAAATGAGCATCTTCAATTAATAAATAATAAAAACATTTTTGCAGCCGGAGACATAAACGACAAGTCAGAAGAGAAGACGGCACAAAACGCTGAAAGACAGGCGAAAGTTGTGGTGAAGAATATAATTGCCATGGAGGAAGACAAACCTTTGTTGAAATATAAAACTAAAAAAACGCCTCTCGTAATTAGTTTGGGGAAACATAACGGCCTTTTTGTTTACAAAAATTTTACTATCACGGGAAGAATACCAGGTTTATTAAAAGGCATGATTGAAAAAAAAGAGATGGCGAAGAAAGAGAAATTGGATTGGTAAAAAAGTATCTTATCTTTCGAGCTCTTTTTTTATTCTCCATTTAGGTTTAATACCCCGCAGCTTGCTGCGTTTCCAAATGGAGAATAAAACACTGAAAGGTTCTGTGTTTTACACAGATACATGGAAAAGTTATGTTGATTTGAAACAATATGGAAAACACAACAAGATAAATCACAAGAAAGAAAAATACGTTAATGGAAGAATCCACATTAATGGCATTGAAGGATTTTGGAGTTATGCTAAAGAAAGATTTCATAAATATCATGGAATCAAGAAACACAATTATCCGTTGTATCTGAAAGAAATGGAATTTCCTTTCAATCACAGAAACGAAAAGTTATTTAACTTGTTATTCGATATATGTATAAGGAGGGCAGTTTAGTCCGGAATTGACCTAATCACCATAGAAGATAACTTTATATAAATAGAAATTTTATTTTTTCTTATGGGCGCAAAAGATTTTTTTAAGCCAAATATTTTAAAGATAGTGTTAACCATAGTCTTAATAACCCTGTTTAATCTTTATGCATATTGGTCTTGGACTAAGATTATGGTAGATTGTGCCACACCACCTTGCCCCTTACCAGCACAACCAGATTATCTTTTGCTTACATTGATTTCTTTAATCCCTGCTTACCTAATTTCTTGTTTAATTGGCTGGATTATTGAAAAAATAAAATCAAAATAATTCTAATGCCCGTCCGCTTACTTTGGATTTTTCGGACTTCGTCCGAACGTCGCACTAAAATCCAACTTCTATCGAGGGAAACTAACAGACATTTAACGGAAAAATGCTCGGCTCGCTATCAATACATTTCCTCTCTGCAGTCTGCACAAAGCAAAGTCCCCTCGACCTTCAACAGTTCTGAAAAAGCTCCGCAATTCTCGCACATTCCCTCGAGAGGCCATTCAGAATCAGCATTATTAATTTTATTCCGTTCTTCTCTAACATCGTCCAGAAGAGAGCGCGTTTCTTCATAAAGAGAGGGCTCTATTGCTAAAATATCTTTCAGCGTCACGACTCCGATAACTTTGTCTTTAGAAAGAACAGGAAGCCTTCTGAAGTTTACCATCTGCATTTTTCTTAGAGCTTGGGAAATATCTGCAGACGGCTTTATCACTGCTAATTTTTTTGTCGCTATTTGAGAGACGCTTATCTTCTTTAAATCAATCCCCGGCCTCTTCGTTATCGCCCAAAGAATATCTCTAGATGTAACTATCCCTAAAAGTCTTTTATTTTCTGTTACCAGAACGCTATTAACTCTTTCCTTTGCCATCGCCTTGGCGCATTCATGAAGCGTAGAACCCGGCTTGAGAGAAACGAAATTTCTCGTCATTATGTCGCCAACAGCAATTCGTCGCATATTTTTATAGCACTAAAGTCATTATAAATATTATTGAGATTGAAAACATAAATGATAGATTTAAATAATCACAAATGAAGATTCTTGTATGCTAGAAGATATTGAAAGAAAGTTGAGAAAAAAGACAAACAGCGGCTTAATTAGAGTAAGCAGACTTCCGAACAGATTAAGCATTGACCTTGACACCGGAGAAGGACTGGAAAAACACGAAAACCTTGGACTTGCGCAAAAAGGAGATGATATTTATATCGAATACTTCGCGCTTTTCAAAGAGGCGTTTAGGACTTTTTTCGACAAAAGATACGAACCGAAAATAGAACACTCGCCTGTTCTTCTTCCGATGAGACAGAAAGTGGAAATAATCAGAGGCGATAAAAAAGTAGAAATTTATGATTTGGAAAGAGAGGCGTTTTACTCAAGAATTGTCTCCCTGTCGCAAATCACAAAATCGTACGAAGAGGCGGAGAAAACTGCTTTATTTTTCATGGACGTTTTCAACGAAAAAGCAGAGCGTATGTCACACAGTCCTATGAAGGTTCAAGTTCTTCAAACCCCTTCTCCTCATAATCCCTTATCCTAACCTTCCTGTTTCTTGCTTTATTATTCCAATCCTCAATATATTGTCCCTCTTTCCTATGATACAAAAGATCATCGACGTATAACCGGTTTTCACTTGGAGAGTAATGCCAGGCAACACGAATGTTCTTGTGACTCCTCGGCGAGACCTTGAAATCTCCTATCCTCTCCTGAGGTCTGCCTTCCGGATTAGCGGCAATCATTTTTATTTCATTCATATAGCTTCGTAAATTAGTCCTAACAAAAGTGTCCTTCTTCGACCGCTCTAAAGCTTTTCTCGAGATGAATATTTCAAGATCACTTTCTTCTCCGCGGCCCGCGACAAAAAATAAAATTCCGCCGATTACAAAAACAATCCCCATCAAAGAACTAGTTGATTGTGCTATATCGTCGATAATTGTAAAACCAGTTAATTGGAAGGAGTTTAAAAGAAAAACAAAACCGATGACAACAAAAAAGATCCCAATTAGTCTGAATGTATATTTTCTCATTTTTATTTATAGTTAACGTTATTTAATAAACTATTGCTACAAGGATTATAGTGAACCAACTAAGTTTCTCGGTGTTGGTTCCCTAATAGTCCACCAATAAAAA
>JACQLL010000089.1 GCA_016234025.1 Candidatus Pacearchaeota archaeon
CAGAAACTTTGAAATCTTTTAATGAAATCTCTTTTCCAATTAAATTTTTTATAAAGTTTAATTTGTCTGAAGAGTTTATCGCGAGTTCAATCATGTCCGGTGTCTTTTTTATGGAAGTTTGTTTCGGTAAAGAATATACTATGATTCTTATATCGTCGTATTCTTCAGGAATTTTGTCGAGAGTTGTAATTTTTTTCGCTGTTTTTATTTTTCTTTTAAGTTCTTTGTCGTTTGAAACTACAACGTCTCTAAGAACTTTTCCTTTTTTATAGAATCTGACGGAATAAATTTTCATGTTTGGCACTTCTAAAATTGTAACGGGAATTGCAATTTGTTTTCCTTTTGTTGTGACCTTTTCTGTCGAGTCCTTTACTAACGCCGTCGCCATGCCGACCTTATATGCGATAAAACCGAGGAGAGTCTCTTCCTTCGTAGAAATAGGACTCCAGTTCACACTGGGTAAAAATCTAGCAGCTCTCTTTCTGGGATAAAACTGCAAACTTCCCTTTCTTGGTCTTGATATTTTCGGCATTTCTTAACATTTTTAGGTTCAACTCAAACCATTTATTTTTATAGACTCTACTTTTTCTTTGGGAAAATTAGATTTATAAAGTTTTGGATTAGATTGCTCTGTCCGGAATAACAAATTCTCCTGAATTATGACAAAAACTTTTTAGCGTTGATTAGAATTAACGCGATTTTGCTAACTTTTTCTAATCAAAAAAATCTATTCCGGACAGAGCTGATTCATCGTTAAACTTATAAACTTTCATTTAATAGGAATTATGGACGAGTTGGCGCGCTAGCCCTGCGCCGTTTGCAAACGGGCTTTATGGCAAACTTAAAGGAGTGCGTGAGACCGAAGATTTATGGTCTCTTTGCCGACTGTGAGGTTCTGTCCTACTTGGTCGCACTCTCACGAAACGAGTCAGGCCTTGATCGGAGCAGCTCTAAATGAGAAATGCGGCGCTTGGAGGGTTGCAGGCCGAGAAGGCACTGAGATAAGCCATTTATTGTAAGTTGAGCAAACTCCCCGTCCACTTTTGACAAGATATAAAAACTTATAATTCTTTTTCATTGCATGAAAAGAGGACAGTTCTATTTAGTCGCTGCATTGGTAATAATAGGAATACTCGCGACTTTGACGACGGTTTATAATGTTGCCAAAACACAGAGAGAAGACCTCACGGTTTATGATTTGTCAACAGAGATAAATTACGAGGCTGCACAGGTTATAGACAACGGGATTTTTACTGCCACGAGTGATGAACAAATTGGAGGGAATGTTGAGAACCTCACCGATTTCTATGCAGAAGCAAATCCAACAAGCGACTTGCTCGTTATTTATGGAAATGAAAGCGAGCTTACGATAATTTTTTATAATAATACAAAAATCGGCAGTGTTGGTATTTCTTTTGGAGGCGTTCCGATAGATTTAGAGATTGAGGAATTAAGAAAACTCAAGGGAAGAATTCCAAGAGACCGAAGCGGGAGAGTCCAGGTTGAGTTGAACGAAGGGATAAGATATACTTTTGAACTCAATGCAGGGCAGGTTTTCTTTATCGTTTTAAAAAAAGAGAAAGATGAAGGAAGATATGTTTCACTTCCTGACGAGCCGGAAGAAATTGAAATAGAAAGGGCAGAAAATGAAAGTGACATCGGAGAAAGTTTTGATGACGATTAAATACCCCGATAGGAAAAGAGGAGTCAGTTTGATGGTGTCCTACGCACTTTTGGTGATTGTCGCAGTAGCATTGAGTATTTTTGTTTATTCTTATTTGAAACAGCAACTTCCTTCAGAAAGAATTGAATGTTCTGAAGATGTAAATCTTATAATCGATGGAGTTATTTGTAATTCTGTTAGTAAAGAAGTAAGTGTCGGAATTAATAATGGTGGTTTGTTTAATGTTTCTGCTGTTTTTGTGCGAATGGGTGAGGAAGGAAAAAGAGTTAAGACACAATTGAATCAGGATACGGAGATTTTTCCGACGCCGCTTTCTCCCGGAAAGGAGATTGCTTTTTTATATGACGCTTCTTCTGTTTTGAAGCCCGGCGTTGATAATTATGAGGTTGAGATTCAAGCCGCGGTTTTGGACGGGAGAGTTGTCGTGCCCTGCGAAGGTTCTGTAATAACGCAATCGATTAGCTGCGGAGCGGGAGGCGGGGGAAATCAAGAATGTACGGATGGTGAAGAAAGAAATTGTCCGCTGCAGGGAGGAGTATGTATAAATTCAAATGAAATTTGCGTAGATGGCTCATGGCCAGGTTGCAGTTCTGCAGATTACGGCGCAGACTACGAGGAAGGAACAGAAATAAGTTGTACCGATGGTCTTGATAATGATTGCGACGGCGTAACGGATAATTCAGATTCAGACTGCGAAAATTGGGCTTTGAATTTCGACGGAATAGATGATTATGTTCAGGTTGGAACAGCGCCGGACTTTTCAGATGTTTGTCTGAACGGGTGCAGTTTTAGTGCGTGGGTGAGAAGAGAAGCCGGAGGAACAGGTAATTTACCGATTGTAGCGAGAAGCGAGGCAGCCGGCATTTTTTTCAGTTTCTATGTTCCAAGTATCGGAGAAAGTTTATCTATCAATATATTTGATAGCCCTGGTCCTGGTGGAAATCTTTGCACTATCTCAACTGACACAAACTCTGTTCCAATAGGAAGCTGGATTCATGTTACAGGAGTTTACAATCTAACCGATGTTGTTCTCTATACAGACGGAGAGAGAAAAATATTCGAATCTTGTGCGATTACGATAGATGAAACTGCCTGGCAAAATGGAGATA
Organism: Candidatus Pacearchaeota archaeon; assembly: GCA_016234025.1. Taxonomy (GTDB): domain Archaea; phylum Nanobdellota; class Nanobdellia; order Pacearchaeales; family GW2011-AR1; genus UBA73. The sequence continues at coordinate 2,794 of JACQLL010000089.1, forward strand.
CTTATATTGGGCATACTTCAGTGCCATCCTCATTTTTCTCCGGAGACATAGACGACGTCAGAATTTATAACAGGGGTTTAAGTGACGCGGAAGTTTCACAGCTTAACGACGCAGGTCCTGAAGCAGAAATTGTCACTTCCGGCTTGGCGGGATGGTGGAAGTTTTACGAAGGTTCCGGCAATGTTGCGGAGGATAGTTGGGGTGATAACGATGGCTCAATTAATGGAGCAACATGGATAGCCGTTTGATTATTACAACAATACTTATATAATTCTTAATGAGAAATAGTTTTATGAAATTTGCTCACCTTGCCGATTGTCATCTTGGAGGATGGAGATATCCTGAATTAAGAGAGTTGAATTTTGAAAGTTTTCGGAGAGCTATTGACAAATGCATAAAAGAAAAAACAGAGTTTGTTCTTATTGCGGGAGATTTATTTGATTCTGCATATCCCTCTATTAATACATTGAAAGATACCTTCGGAGAATTCAAGAAACTGAAAGACGAGAACATTCCTGTTTTTTTGATTGCCGGTAGTCATGACTATTCTGCTTCGGGGAAGACATTTTTGGAAGTTCTGGAAAAATCCGGTTTTTGTAAAAATGTCGAGAAATACAGCGAGAGAGACGGAAGAATAATTCTTGAGCCGACAATATACAAGAATGTTGCAGTTTACGGATTCCCTGGCAGGAAGTCGGGATTAGAAGTTGAAGATATAAAAAAAATAAAACTTCAGGACTCTCCTGGGCTGTTCAAAATATTGATGCTGCACACTGCTATAAGGGATGCTGTGATAAATCCGATGATAAAATCAGTCGATGAACGGGAGCTGCCGAAGGTCGATTATCTTGCTCTCGGACATTTGCATATAAGGTATATTAAAGATGGAAGAGTTTATCCCGGGCCTATTTTTCCGAATAATCTTTCTGAATTAGAAGAACTTCGGTCAGGTTCCTTCTGTATTTTTGATAACGGACAAATAGAAAGACAAGATATACCTACGAAAGAAATTGTCTCCGTTCATCTTGAGTTAAATAATTCTCTCGCTGCGACTGAAGCAATTCTATCAATCCTGAAAGAAAGAGAAGTAAATGACAAAATAATTATCGTGAGAGTTTTTGGTTTACTTGAGCAGGGAAAAATTTCTGATATAGATTTTCGGAAGATTGAGACGAGCTTGAAAGAACGCGGAGCCTTTGTTTTTCTGAAGAGCACTTCAAAATTACATATGTCTGAACCAGAGATAAAAATTGACTCTTTTGATTCTGAAAATTTAGAGGTTGAGATAATAGACAATTTTAGAGATAGTTCTGAAAAGTTCAGCCATCTTATAAATCCCTTAATTAATTCTCTAAAAATAGAAAAACTTGAAGACGAAACGTCTTCCAGTTTTGAAGAAAGATTGGTATCGGAGAGCAAAAAAATATTATCTATAAGATGAAAATAAAAAAAATAAAAGTCAAGAATATAAGATCTTATGAATCCCAAGAGATGGAGTTTCCTGAAGGATCCATTCTTCTTTCAGGAGAAATAGGCTCTGGCAAAACATCAATCTTGTTGGCAATTGAGTATGCTCTGTTCGGACTTCAGCCGGGACAGAAGGGAACCGCTCTTCTAAGAAATAATACTAATTACGGAGAGGTTTATCTTGAGGTGATTATTGACGGAAGAAAAATTGTCATTGAGAGGAAACTGAGAAAAACTTCGAAAGGTGTAAGCAATGAATATGCTGCAATAATCATCGACGGAGAAAAAATAGAATCATCTTTAACAGAAATTAAGTCTAAGATTATTGAACTTCTCGGCTATCCGAAGGAGTTTGTGAAAAAAAATAATCTTCTTTACAGATATACAGTTTATGCGCAACAGGAGAATATGAAACAAATCATTTTTGAAGATGCGGAGACGAGGTTAAACATTCTTAGGCATATATTCGGAGTGGATAAATATAAACAGATAAAAAATAATCTCTCAATTTTTCTGAATTACCTGAAAGGCCATGTAAAACTTCTTCAGGGAGAAATAAGCGATCTCGAAGATGAAAAAGAAGAACTTAATTCTACAAATGGCAAGATTGCATTAACTGAAGAGAAAATTAATCTTGAAACACAGGAGTTATATAATAAGACGAGAAATAGAAAGCTAATTGAACAAGAATTAAAAAAAACTGAGAGGAAAATCCAGGAGAAAAGAAGTTTAATAGAAGAAATAAACAAGATAGATATTGTTAGGTCGATGAAAAAAGAAAGTTTAGATTCATTAAGAGAAGAGATTATTGAAGAAGAAAAAGTCCTCCGAAATAATGCCGATAATTTTAATGAGAAAACATATTCGGATATTTTAGAAAGTTTGAAAGATAAAAAATTTGAAGAAGAAGCGCTAAGAGTAAACTATCTAGATATTGTAAACCGAATAAATTCTTTGCGCGTCGATTTGGAGGATATCCTCTCAAAAAAAGAAAGAATATTCAGAATAGACATCTGCCCTACCTGTCTTCAGAACGTTTCTGATGTTTATAAACACAATATTGTTAACGAGGTTGAGAAGAAATCCAGCTCTATAAGAAGCATGATAGAAAAACTTGAAGGGGACAAATTATTTTTATCTGAAAGGATTAATG
>JACQLL010000084.1 GCA_016234025.1 Candidatus Pacearchaeota archaeon
CTTCAATTCCTTGAAAAGGCAAACTAGCAAAACTAAAACTTATCCCAACTAAACTCAATAATAACGGAAAAATTCCCGTAACACATAATGGACAAACACCGACTGCTAAACCTCCAACAGTTCCCGCACTCGCAGTTCCAACGCCCTTACATTTTTTCCTTTCTTTATGCTTAATATAAACCAAAACAGAATTTACCGCAACAAAAAATCCAATAGTTAAAGCCAAAATCAAAGAAAAACCGAGCTTCAGCCAGTTAACCGTCGTCGCATAAGCTAATATTAACGGAAGAGTATTATAGAATCCGCTTATCAAAACATTAGTGACTAAATAAAAAATAAATACTCCAAAAAACCAATAAACATAAGGTTTCCTAAAGACAAAGTTCATTTTACTCAACAATCAGCTTTCCATAGCCCATTCCCATCGAGCAAGCGAAAGTAAACGTCCCTTTTTTTGTCGGTGTAAAGTCAATAGTTTCTTGAGGAGTTCTTGCATATTTTGAAACTCCTAAATCTTTTATTGTGAATGACCTTAAGCATCCTTGAACTTTTTCATCTAATGTTATGCTTACTGGTTGATTCACTTTAACTTTAATTTCAGATGGGTAATAATTATAATTTTTTGTGCTTAAAACAACTTTCTGTGTTTCTTCCTGTAAAGCCCCCCCTTCCTGCGCAACAACATTACCTGTTACAGATGAACCTCCCCGTAAAAAGAAAATTCCTCCAACAATTAGAACTAAAATAATCAGTCCAAAATACAAAGTTGATTTCTTTACTTCCATCTTGTATGTATGATTGTTCTATATTTAAGTTTTATCATCAAAAAATCCTTGCTGTTTACTATGGACTAAAGTCCGCAGTTTGTTAGGACTTTAGGATGCTCAAAGTTGCATTCATCCATACACTTAAGTGCATGGTTTTCTGCATCAGCAACTTTGACATAATTCCAAATACAATTAGAAAAATCGTTCCTATTGCATAAACTGTATTTTTTAGTTTTCATTGGAACAACAAACTCCTCGGTCCGAAGACCATCAACCACGTCGTCAAACCTGTAAGAATGAAACTCCAAACCATGGTGAAAAACTGGTCTTCCTTATGTTTTCGTTCTGCACCTTTGGTCTCCTTGAATATCATATAGTTAAGCCCGCTTAAGATTATTGCCCCGATTACAAAAACAATTATTCCTGCGGCTTTCAGATTATCGTTGAGCATCATCACGGCAGTCATCGCGCCCATCAGCCCGCCCATAAAACCAGCCATAATCCCTTCCATTACGCCCATAACGCCGCAGCATTTTCCATTGCTGATTCCGAAAAAAATTCCGACGGCTATACCGAAGACACTCCCGTAAAACATTCCATTCGTAGCTCCAACAAAAAATCCGGGAAGAAATCCTGAAATCATTCCAATTGTCATGCCAATCATCATGCCGGACATACACGGAAATTCCTTGAACGCTCGAACTTGCCTAACCGCAGGCATAATAATCGCGATGCTCAAAACCGCAAAGAAAAGATAAAAACCGTATTTGAGAAAGAAGTCAGGAATATTTTTTAATTTAACAAAGTATAAAACAGCTAGGAAAACGAACGAAGTCATCAGGGAGATAAAAACCGTTTTCATAAGTTCTCCTTCAACACCCTCGCCGTTCAGCGATTTCCTGAATTCTTTGAAGGTCATATCTTTTCTAAAAAACTAAACTACTTAAACGCTTTGGTGAAGCTAGTTTTAATATGTCAAGAATTATTTTTTGCGTAACACAAAGCAACCTTCGGTTCTTTGTGCCCGGAAATCCATCGGATTTGGCTATTTTTGGTGCTAAAATGTATCAATCACCTACATTTATCTAGTATAATTCCAAGAAAACAGGATGGAAAATAAAAACTTTGTGGAAAGAAAAAGACGCGGAATGACAACGTGGTTGTTTTGAAGGAAGAATAATCACCCTTTCACCCCTTCAAGCTCGCCCATCATCTTCCCAAACTCTCTCGAATACTCCTCAAGTTTCAGAATAATCCGCATCCTCGTCTCTTTCAATTTGACTATCTGACTCTGAACAATTTTCCTAACCTCTTCAGGGGTTTTCTTTACTATAATCCCCGCGCCAACGCCGACAAAAAACTCGTCCTCTTTTCTCTCCGACTTCAGATAAATCCCTTTTCCAAGAGGCGCCAAAATCTCTTTCTCTCTTTCATCAAAAAAACTCAAACTCTCTTCAAGCGAAACAAGTTCCGCCAACTGCTCATTGACAAACTCAATATTCTTCTCAAGTTCCTCCGACTGCTCTTTTAATCCAATTGCCTTGTACAACATTTCTTCATTCATAAAACAAGACAACAAAAAAGATTTTTAAACCTTGCCATAATATGCTCTGTCGTATTAAACTAAAGAAGATTCTCTTTTTCTAGCGCTTATACCAAATTTACCAAAAAAACTTCGTCCTTCTATTTCTTTCTCAATTTTTCTTGAAGTTCTAAAAGTTTTAGCAGCCATTTTTTCTATTGAGATCTTATCTTTTTTCTTCAAATTTAATTCTCTTGTACGATTCGTAATGTCTGGAATACTTAACAAGAATTTGTTGCCGTCTCTTGCAGATTCCATTATGCATAATTTCCCATGATCTCTATATGGCGTCGGACAAAATGTTCTGGACATTCCGGTAATACCATCTTTGACTGTTTTACACTTTGGTAAATTTGTTCGTTTTTTCATTATCTACAATCTAAGGTCTTCTATATAAATATTATTATTAAATTTTAGACCTCTCCATCAACCTTTCACAATAAATTGCTCACTCATTTCCCTTTTTCATCACCTGCGTTTGACTTAAAATCTACGACCTATGACAGAGAGCCATAAATATATAAATCTCATTCCATAATAAATAATATGCGAAGACCTTACAATTTTTTTGAAGACCGCTCTCCAATCGAGGAAGCAGTAGTAGAAGAAATTAGAAAATCAAGAGACCGCTCTATAGAGACCGCAGAAACCATTGTCAGAAAACATGGACTGGATACAAAAAGAACAGGACGTTATAAGACCTTTGCTTCAATGAAGGATACCTATTTCCCAAACGTCTAACCTCTCCATAAAAAAATTTTCAGACGCAATAACCTTTTTAACAAGATTCTTCTCTGTCAAAACTCTTTCAATTTTTTTCAAAGTAGTCAAACTTGAAACGACAAGAAGTATCTTTCCATCCTTCTTTATGTGCTTTCCAACATTCGACAAAAATCTTACAATTATTTCGTCACCTCTTCTCCCTCCAGAAGTCGCTTTCCTGCTTTCTTCGTCTTCTCTGTCATCTTCGGGCAAATAAGGGGGATTAAAAATGACAAGTTCAAACTTTCCTTCCACGTCGTCAAACAAATCGCTCTTCAAAACATTCAGAGCTTTCTTCCTGCAAAAATCAACGCTTTCCTCATCGATGTCAACGCCTAAAACGCTTTCAGCGCCTCCTTCAAAAGCAGCCTCAATCTGAATCCCGCTTCCGCAACCAACGTCCAAAACTTTTTTCCCTTTCGCGTATTCTTCGACAAATTTCTCCAACAAAAACGAATCTTCTCTCGGTCGGTAAATCATCTCCCACTCTCAACAACAAACCGCGTAAAAATAGAAGACACAAGAGGAATAATCAAAATATATTCGATGAGTTCGCCAAAAATTCCTGGAACCCACCCTAACAAAAATATAATGACAAACAGCAGAACACTCAATACCAGCGTCGCTAAATATTCTTTCTTCACAATAGAAAAGGAATGCTTAATCGCTCCGATTAACTTCGTCTCATAAATAACAAGACAGAAATTAGAAAAAGTAAAGAAGATAACTGCTCCGACAAGTTCGGCAAAATATATCAGCAAATACAACGCCCGTGCGGCATTAACTCCGAAGTTAAGCGACTTGCCGATAAAAAAGGCAAGATAATAAGCTACTTGTCCGACGGCGGCACCGACGGCAACGATAATTAAAATTACCAAAAAATTCCTTAAGAAAAACTTGTCGGCGTTTGCAACAAAATCTCCCAAATTAGTTTTCCTCTTCAACGAAACTCTGCACATTCCGATTATCCCGGAAAAAGCGTAAGCAAGCAGGACCAAAAAAATAGCAGAGGAAAAAACAAACCACACTATTATCTTCCAGCTTCCTCCCAAACCGAAATTCACTCTTTCAGAAATCGCCGACAACAAGCTGACTCCAAGCCAGAGAAAAATCGCAGGAACCATAATGACAGGACTATTGTAAAAATCTTCAAAACCTTCTCTCAACACTTCGACGAATTTACCAGGATTCATTTTACCACAAAATTATAAATTATGAAAGCCAGCGAACTTAGAAAGATAACAACAAGAAAAACAATCACTACCCACAGCAATGCTTTGTTGCTCTTTTTATTTTCCTTTCCGATTACAGGGAGTTTTTTTATGTCTTCCCTTTTAGGAAGCTCGGGCAGTTTTTTGTCGGGATTTTCTTTTTTTGTATTGTCTTCAGAATAAACTATATTGCTCGCACCGCTCGATATTTCCTCGCCGGCAGCTCGGACTTCTTCTGCGTTGTATCCTGCATTGATGAAACTCTGCACTGCTTTCTCGAGAGAAGCGCCTCTTTCTATTGCATTTCTTAAACCGGAAACAATTTCGTTTTCCATCTCATTTCGCCAATTTTATAAAAGTCCCATTCCTCATTAGGTGAACAGTCCTGTGCAGTTTATACCCGAGTTCTTCTGCCAATTTCGCGCCGGCAGTCGTCTTCTCCAAATCTCCGTGAGACGGAATCACATGCTGCGGCTTGATAATTTTTAGCAAATCTCTCAAGTCCTCTCTTCCTCCATGCCCGGAAGTATGAACGTTGTCGAAAATCCTAACCTGATATCTCTTCAGTTTTTTCTCAAGTTCGCCGCGGCTCGCCTCGTTAATCGGCGTCGGAATTGTCTTTGAAGAAAAGATTATATGGTCTTCTTTTGAAAGTTGTAATGGAACTTGTCCGCGCGCAATCCTGTCAAGAATCGAACCGGGCTCGCCCTGATGTCCGGTGCAGACAACCAAATATCTCTTTTTATTTTTGTTAACAATTTTAAGTATTTTTTCAACTTGTCTTCGGTAAGTAAATATCCTGATGTCTCTCGCAAACTGCGCCTGTCCGACGTTCTTCGCCGCCTGCATATATTTTCCTAAACTTCGCCCGAGAAAAACAACCTCTCTTCCAAGTTTCCTCCCAAATTCGGTTATCGTCTTCAATCTCGCTATATGAGAAGAAAAAGTCGTTACAATCATGCCGGAGTTTTTGTTGTCTGTAGTGAACAAAACATCTTCCAGCAAACCCTTCGCAATTTTTTCAGAAGGCGTCTTTCTGTCGTCGGGAGCGTACAGGCAGTCAACAATCAACGCCTTCACACCTTTGTTCGCCAATTCCCTCAATCTTTTATAATCCGGCTTATCACCAAAAGTCGGAGAGTTGTCAAGCTTGTAATCGTTCGCGTACAGGACGACTCCCTCTTTGGTGTGGACAGCGACAATAGAACTCTGTATCGTCGAATGCGTAATGTTCACAAATTCAATTTTGTAATTCTCGCTCTTTCCCCTTATCGTGTAAGACGAACCAATCTTGATAGGAATAATTTTGTTTCTTATCCGTTGATTATTGTCTTTCATCAATATCTTAAGAACCTCCATTGTAAAGGGCGTTCCGAACACGTTTGCGTCGTATCTCTGCGCATTGTAGGGTATTGCCCCGACGTGGTCGAGATGTGCGTGTGAGACCAATATCGCCCGCACTTTCTTTCTTAGGCCAATCCTGTCAAGATAAGTGTCATCAGGCAAAGCACCGAGCGCGCGCATTCCTTTTTCCGTCGGTATTTTTTCTCTTTCTTCAACGCCGACAATCGCAGGCAAAAACAAACCGGAATCAAACAGGATAACATCCTCGCCAATCTCAAGCGCAGTCATGTTTTTCCCGACCTCGTCATATCCGCCAATCGCGTGTATCTTCATCTCCCTAAGAGAAAAACTAACTTTAAATGCTTTTCCGAACCTTAACTTTATATATTTTATTTACGGGCTTAATTAATGGTTGACCATAAAAAACACCGCAACATTCTTTACAGCTTAGTCGTTATCCTCGCACTTTTGCAAATCATCTCATTCTTAATAATAAGCGTTCAGTTCTCAAATCTGAACTCAAAGCTCGATTCAGAAATAGAAAAGACAAATCTCGATTTAAAAAAATTCACGACCGACTTGATTCAAACTTACAACTCACTTTATCAGGAAAACTTCAATGATATCTCAATGTTGCTCACCAAACAGGAAAAGGACTTCGAGCAGGAAATTAGTCTCCTAAAGTCAACGCAGGAGGACTTCTCCGGAATAATCAACGAGGCAATTGTCAGCGTCGTAACAGTTTCAACAGGCGACTCCGTTGGTTCAGGATTCATAATAGATTCTTCAGGATACATCGTAACAAACTATCACGTCATACAGGGCAGAGAAGATAACATAAGAGTCCTGACCTATGACAGGGAATTAAAAGAAGCAGAATTGATAAACAAAGACGAACTAAGAGACCTCGCGCTCTTGAAAATTCAGGGCGACTATAAGGAAATAGCTCTGGCAAATTCAGACGAACTGCAGGTCGGAAAAAAAGTCATAGCAATCGGAAACCCTCTAGGCCTGTCCTTCACCGTGACAGAAGGAATCATATCTGCCATCGACAGAGCAGGACCTAACGGCCTCGCCGAATATATCCAAACAGACGTCTCTCTAAACCCAGGCAACTCCGGCGGTCCGTTAATCGACACAAACGGCAAGGTAGTCGGAATAAATAATTTCAAAATCGGCGACGCAGAAAGTTTGGGATTCGCTCTCGAAAGCAACTCAATAAGAGAGAGCGTAAACTCAATGCTTGAGCAAACAATTATTCCATGAAACTAAAAACAAAACCTTCTGCAAGAATAAAAAGAAGGTACCTTTTGATTGAAGCAGAAAATAGAAAGCAAGTCGAAGATGTGATACTCGACTACATCGGAATTCTCGGCTGGGCAAAGGCGGCGCCGATGTTTGTAAAAACAAATTCAAAAAAAATAGTTCTCGCAATCGAAAGAAAGTCCCTGACAGACGTAAGAGCGTCATTCGAATTGTCAAACAAAAAAATAAAAGTCCTAAGAGTTTCAGGCACGCTGAAAGGCCTATAGTGAACCAATTTAATTTCTCGGTCGCAAATTGGTCCCCTAAATAGTCAACCAACCAAAACTAACCGAAGAACTTATAGCAACTGACTTAAATAACTCCCCAAATTGTCAGTTGCTACACCGAGAACCTTTTCTGCTTTGCGCAGGTTCTCGGGGCCGTCAAGAATGCAACTGTC
>JACQLL010000085.1 GCA_016234025.1 Candidatus Pacearchaeota archaeon
AGATGTGTATTAGAGACAGATTCTTCGCAGCAAGCTGCGGGGTTTTATACCCAAATGGAGAATAAATAAAGAGATTGAAGTTCTCTAATCTTCGCTTCTCACGAAGCTTCAGAAAACCGAAAGATTAAATTGATGGACTATATCGAAGAAATATTAAATCTTTTAGTAGAGACAGAGGTTTTTTAGCAGTGGAGATTTGAATGCAGAGGATTAGACAATTAATCTCATTATAACAAACAATATAAATCTCTATGGTTTAGTCTGTTAATGGAAACTCCAAAGATAGGACAAAGAGCAAAAGGAAAAAAAGAGGACTTGGTAACAGAAGCAAAAAACTTTTTTAACAACTACAAGAAAGAAATAGGCGAATCGGCAAGAGACAATGAAGGCATCGCCCGAATAAGTTTCTCGAAACTATCTGAATTTTCGCCGAGCTTATCTGACGATATTTTGGATTCGCCCGAAGAAGCGATTGCAATCTTAGAAATTGCCCTGGAGGAGTTAGGTTTTCTCGAGAAGCCGAGAATACGTTTAATTGATTTACCGAAAATTTGCTTCATCGAAATCAGAAAAATACGGGCAAAAAACCTTGACAGGTTTTTATGGGTCGAGGGGATTGTTAAACAAGCGTCTGATGTTAGACCGCAGGTTGTCAACGCAAAGTTCGAGTGTCCAAATTGCGGAGCTTTGCTTTCTGTCTTGCAAATAGACAGAAAATTCAGAGAACCTTCGCGATGTTCGTGCGGCTGGAAAGGAACTTTCAAACTTTTGTCAAAGTCAATGGTCGACGCGCAGAGATTGGTTATTGAAGAGTCGCCTGATTCTCTCGACGGAGGAGAACAACCAAGAAGGATAAATGTTTTTTTGAAAGAGGACTTGGTAGATCCGAAAATGGAAGGAAGAACAACTCCCGGAAGCAAAGTTAAAATCTACGGGATTTTAAAAGAGGTTCCTGTTCCGCTTCAGACAGGAGCGATATCGACGAGATTTGATATAGCAATAGAGGCAAACAACACGTTACCGATGGAGGAATCTTACGAGGATTTGAAAATGACTGAAGAAGATGAGAAACAGATTAAAGAACTCGCCGCTGATCCGGATATTTTTAATAAATTATCGAAGAGCATTGCGCCAAGCATTTATGGTTTTGACTACATAAAGAAAGCAGTACTGCTTCAGTTGTTCGGAGGAGTCAGGAAAGTAAAATCAGACGGAGGTCATTCCAGAGCGGACATCCACGTTCTTTTAGTTGGTGACCCCGGCGTTGCAAAGTCGGTTTTATTAAAATACACTTCTTTGATAGGCCCTAAAGGAAGATACGTTTCAGGAAAAGCGGCTTCTGCTGCAGGTCTGACTGCTGCGGTCGTTCGCGACGAATTTCTGCGTGGCTGGAGCTTGGAGGGCGGAGCAATGGTTCTGGCAAACAAAGGAATAATTTGCATCGACGAAATAGAAAAGATGGACGAACACGACCGCTCGACGATGCACGAAGCAATGGAGCAACAAACTGTCACAATATCGAAGGCAAACATACACGCGAGCCTGAAAGCAGAGACGACAGTCCTCGCTGCCGGAAATCCAAAACTAGGAAGGTTTGATCCTTACACTCCGGTACCTAGCCAGATAAACATTTCTCCAGCTTTATTGAGCAGGTTCGACATTATTTTTATAATCAGAGACTTGCCGAACCGCGAACAGGACGACGCAATCGCAACACACGTTCTTGAAGAACACAAACAGGAAGTTTTCAGAGACATTATCAATCCGAAGCTCATGAAGAAATACGTTGCTTATGCCAGACAAAAAATAAAACCTGCATTGACGGAAGAAGCGATTGAAGAAATAAAGGATTTTTACATTCGGTTAAGAAACCAGCAGGGTCGTGCCGATTCGGAGATAAGGCCAATACCTATAACGGCACGACAATTAGAGGGAATCATAAGGTTGTCAGAGGCTCACGCTAAGATGAGGCTAAACGGCAAAGTTGACAGGAAAGACGCCAGGGCGGCAATAGAACTTCTCAAAATTTCTCTTACACAAGTCGGCTTTGACGAGGAGACGCAGAGCTTTGACGTCGATAGAATCACAACGGGAATAACCGCTTCCAAGCGAGGAAAAATAATCTTAGTTAAAGAAACGCTGTCTCAACTTGAGTCGAAACTTGGAAAATTAATTCCTGTTGAAGAGATTGAGAACGCGCTGAAAGACAAAATCAGCAACGAAGAATTAGAAGATGCGCTTAATAAATTATCAAAAGAGGGGGACATTTTCAAGCCGAAGAAAGGTTTTGTGCAGAGGATTTGACTTTTACAACAACTAAAAACTTATAACCTATCGATTTCTTTTTTTGAGATGAAATTAACAAGAGAGGAAATAATTGGTTCTTTGGTAAATTATATTCAAGCAAGGTTTGACGGAGGAAAAGATGAATGAACAGCTTCCCTTTCAGGAAAATAACTTTAAGAGAAAAATAGCATACAAATTTAGGATAGGGGAAGTTTTGTCAGGAAAACAGATTGTCGACAACGAGCGGCTTAAATATATAGAAGTTGGAAATGAAAAAGTTTCAAGAGTTAACCTGATTGCGAATGTCGTCGATAAATTTGTTAAGGATGGAGAGAAGAAGTTTGCCAGCATAACATTAGATGACGCAACAGGACAAATCAAACTAAAACTCTTCGGTGATGAAACTTCAAAGTTTGAGGATTTTAATCAGGGAGACACGATTTTAGTTATAGGTCTGCTAAGGTCTTGGAACAACGAGATTTATGTTACACCCGAGATTGTAAAAAAGAAAGAGCCGGTCAATCTAATCGTTAGAAAACTTGAAGTTGAATTAGCAAAACCAAAAAGTTTGGACAAAGAGAAGTTGTTTGAATTAAAAGATAAAATTCTGAACATGGCAAAGGATGCGGAGAAAGACGGCGGCGTTGGAATTGATTCCATTATTCTCGAATTAAAAGAGCCACCCGAGCTTATTAATTCAGAAATAAAAAAACTTCTCGAAGAAGGAATGGTTTACGAACCAAGGCCAGGGAAGTTGAGATATTTGGGTTAGTTATTTTTTCTTGCATAAATAATCTATGAAAACTTTATTGTTTTCTGTGCGGACTCTCCAACTTTTTATTACCTTAAAATCTTTTTTTAGTAATCCTTTCATCTCCTTTTCTGTGTAAAGAGAAAACCATCTTCTCGTTCCACTTCTGAATTCTAAAAATCCTTCACCCTTTCCTTCCTTTAACGAGATTAAGAAAAACCCTTCTTTTCTTAGTAGACCCTTTATTTTTCTGATTATCGCTGGAACTTTCGATTTTGGAACATGCAGCAGGGAGGTGTACGCCCATACAACATCAAAACTTTTCTCCGGGAGAGATAGATTCTCAAAATCCATTTTAATAGTCGACAGATTTTTTTCTTTGCATTTCTCAAGAAATTTTTCACATATATCCAGACAAAGAACCTCGTGTCCTTTGTTCTTGAAGAAAACAGCTTGATTGCCTGGACCAGCTCCAAGGTCAAGAATTTTTGATTTGTTTGGAAAAAGAAGATTTATTTGTTCCAATTTATTTTTAATAAACACGTTTTTGTAGTCCTCAAATTTTTCATCGAAATAATCTGCGAATTGATTGTAGGATTTTAGCGTTTCTTGTTTGTAATTCATTTTATCTTTCAAATCCTAACCTCTCAAAGAAACTTTTCTTCTTTTTCTTATTTAATCGCAGAGCAATCCAAATCAGTATTACAAACGCAATTAACAAAAGTAAAAATCTTCCGAGATTTCCTAAGTTTTGCCAGTTGACGATTGTCCCGTAGATTATTGCACTAATTCCTGAAGCCATGAGAGCAGAGCCGACAGGTTCGACCGAAAGGATAGAGTATCCGACTAAAAGCGTGATGATTCCGACGATAAGCGCTATCAAGAACACTACTTTGTTGTATGCGTTTCTCGCTTCGTTATATTCAAGCTGGCAAAAATTACACTCCTTAAATAAAATTTCACAGCCGTATTCATCGTACTCATAAATCGGCTGACCCTTTTGTGAAAAACATTCTTGTTCTTGCTCTCTTAGTTGTTGAGAGAATGTGCAGCTTTGTTCGGCAGGAAGAGGTTTTACTTCGCGAGGATAAGAAACGCTGTTCTTCAAATCGCAAAAATCATCATACATTGGAGCTGATTTGTAAAATGCTCTTATCCCATTGTGAAGAAGAAACATAAAAACTATGAGGATTCCAAGACCCAAAACAATTTTTTTAAATTTAGTCATATGATAATTAAACAATCAGATTTATAAACTTGCTTTCTTGACTAAAAAAATGGAATACGAAACAATGCTTGACGAGGCGTATAAGAAGATTAAATTAGTCACCACGAGTTCTGAAAGATTTGAGATACCGAAGGTTACAGGGCACATCTCAGGAAACAATACGATAATCTCCAATATAAATCACATCGCAGGATATCTAAGAAGACCTGTTGAACATTTAACGAAGTTTCTTCAGAAAGAACTTGCCGTTTTTGGCAGGATTGACAACGGAAGACTAAGTTTAAAAACAAAATTAAACTCCGCAAAAGTAAATGAAAAAATAAGTAAATATTCAAAAGAGTTTGTCGAATGTTCTGTTTGCGGTAAGCCAGATACAGAAATTGTTTCAGAAAAAGGTATAAAGTTTAAGCATTGCCTCGCTTGCGGCGCTAAAAGTCCTGTTAAATATCATTTATAATGAGAATAAAAATCCATGAATCATATAGAAATGTCGTCGCGCTTTGCGATACAGAAATCTTAGGAAAAAAATTTGAGGAGGGGAAGATGCAGTTGGATGTAAGAGAAAGTTTTTTTAATGGAGATGAAATCGGGGAAGAAGAAGCAAAAAAAATGCTGGAGCAACAGGCGAAAAATGACGCGACTTTCAATATCGTCGGAGAAAAGTCGACGAAGCTCGCTCTTTCTTTAGGGATAATCTCATCGGAAAATATAATTAAAATACAGGGAATTCCGCTCGCCCTTGTTTTGCTGTAAAACTTTATAAACTTTTTATCTATCTTTAATTATGATAATAAAATCAAAAAAAATCAGAGAAGCAAAAAAACGAAAAGATGAACTTGAAAAAAAGTTAAATGTCAAAATTAAATTCATAAAAGGAGGAGTCGAAGTTGAGGGAAGCTCCCTTGACGAATATGTTGCTTCAATTGTGTTTGATGCTATTAATTTTGGCTTCTCTGTTAAAAAAGCATTAATACTAAAAGATGAGGAGAAAATGTTTCGAAAAGTTCATATCAGGGAACACACAAAACGGAACTTAAAAGATATTAGGGGAAGAGTTATAGGAACCAAAGGAAAAACTCGAAGAACGATCTCCGAAATAGCAGGATGCGAGATTATCGTCGGTGAAAGTGAAATAGGCATCATTGGCGATGCCGAGTCAGTTCTTGAAGCTGAAACAGCTATAATTAATATTATAAGAGGTGCGAAGCAGGCAAACGCGTACAAATATTTACAAAAAATAAACAGGAACAAAAAAGAAAGAGTATTTTAATTTAAACTAAAAACAAATAAAAAGTTAAGAAGTTTTATCTCCTCTTTTTTTTCTTAGCTGCTTTCTTTCTTGTTGTTTTTCTCTTAGCTGCTTTCTTTCTTTTTGCAGGCATTATGTTTCACCTCTTTTAATTCTCTAACAAGAAAGGATTTTTTGTTTATAAATTTATCGCAGTTTTTTGTTTCAAAGTTGTTGTTGCACGAATGCAATTTTAATGGGATTCAGAACCCGCCAGGTTCGGATGAATCTTGCAAAAACGAAAGGATTTTGATTTTTTGAATCTTAAAATTAATCTGAAAGTTCCCTTAGGCTATTTTCCCGACGTTAAAATTAAATGTAATTCTTAGAAAAAATGTTAATCAAAAAAGGTGCTTCTTGTTTTGATTAAACCTGTTCTAGCAAAGAGATACATCATCCTTTAGATGTAAAGATGCTTGTCAGAAAATATTCTTACGAAGATTAAAATAGTTTAATTTAGTAAATTAATAGAGGCACAACAACTTTTAAATAACATCTTTATTTGAAATCCTTGTGTCCCGGTAGCTCAGTTGGCAGAGCACATGGCTGTTAACACCGATAGAAACCATGGGGTCGAAGGTTCGAGTCCTTCCCGGGACGTTGCAAAGAAATTTAAACATTAACCTCTTTAACTAAGAATGTCTGAAGAATATTTTAATAAAAACATAAAAAATAAATCCAAGATTGGACAAGATCAAATCCACGGTCTATTATTCGGTAATCAACTAAGCTGGCAGGCAATAATTTATGATTTAATAAATACGGAACAGCTTGACCCTTGGGATATTGATATAACTCTTTTGGCTAATAAATATCTTGAAAGAATCCGTGAAATGGAAGAGGCGAACCTTTTTGTTTCGAGCAAGGTTTTGTTTGCGGCATCTTTATTATTAAGAATAAAGTCGGAAATTCTTTTGAATCAGTATATTCCTGATCTTGATAGTATCTTGTTCGGAAAGAAAGAAGGGAAAAGATATGTTCAGGAACGTATAGAACTTGACGAAGAGATTCCGGAACTTGTGCCGAGAACTCCGATGCCACGATTTAAAAAAGTTACACTTCAGGAACTTATGAGCGCATTAAGCAAAGCGGTTAAAACAGAAAACAGAAGAATAAAGAGAGTGATAACTGCTAAACAACACGAAATTGAAACGGCTATTTCATTACCGAAGAAGAGAATAAACATCAGAGATAAAATAAAAGAAGTTTACAGGAAGCTGGTTGATGTTTTTTCTAAGAGAGAAGAGAGAATTTCTTTTTCAGAATTTACGAATGGAGAAGATAAGATTGCGACGTTTGTTCCGCTATTGCATCTGGACAACCAGCATAAGGTCTTTTTGGAGCAGGAAAAACATCTTGAGGAGATTTATATCTGGATGAAAGAACATCATGACAGGAAATTTTCTGAAGAGTTGGAAAGAATGAAGAAAGAAGTAGAAACAGAATTATCGAAAGAAAGTTTGGAAGAGAATTAGAAAAGGGCTCTGTTGAAAATCTTTTCTTTGCGTTGTTTAGCTGACTTTAATTTACTCCGCTGATTTTGCGGCTGCGGGATTGCGAGGGGCTTTATAAAATAAATTTCACTGACTAAGTTTAGCCGCAGTTTCTGCGGCTGCGGGATTTCGAAGCCGCGCCAACTTTTGGCGACGACGCGGCGACGGAGTTTTGGCGACGGCGCGACTGCTTTGGAGGGAATTCTCTCCGCTCGTTTCAGTGACGGCGCGGCGACGGCGGTACTGAATGAAGCTCGCTCCGTCCGCACTATAATAATCCAAATCTTCCGAGTGAAACGAAGAAGATTTGGTAAATGTAGAAAGTTTTATATACCCCTTCGCAAGTGTTTTTTTATGACAGACGTCGAAGTTATGTGCGAAGAAGGCGGCTTGAGAGAACGGGAGAGTTCTTCTTTCGATCCCGAAAGTTGTGTTGTTTACCGGCCGAAAAAGAAAACTAAAGTTGACAGCGTTACTGAAACAGAGGCAAATCAAGATAAAATCATCGAAGATATCGACGAGAAAAAAGCCGAACCGGTTACAATTAGTTTAAGCGATAGAATCATTTACGAGGAGAAGAATGATTTGGAAGAGAGAGCTGTCGAGGAATTTCTTCCCGAAATAAAAAGATATAGAGAGCATGATGTTTCGAGCGCGACATTTGAATACGTCGGAGAAGTTCCCGACGGAAAAGGTGGGACTCTGGATGTTTCCCATCGGAGAAATGCAGGCATTGATTATGCTGACAAGAGATTAAATTTAGACAGAACAACGGGAAGAGCAAACCAAGCCGTCAAACGTCTGAAGAGAGAGGCGCGGGAGACGAACGAGCTTTTCAGGAAAGGAAGCAAACATACACCTTCTTTCGCTATCGATATGACTTTCGAAGAACCTCCGCATATTTTAGTCGAATATGTTCCCGGAGTCGCGAGAGAGAAAGCAAAAGAAATCGGGATTGAAGCTCTGTTGAAAAAGATTGGTGAAATTGCAGAACCGATAAAACTCATGCACGAAGAGAAGCATTATCTTCTCGACATAAAACCGAGAAATTTTAAAGTTCGGGAGAACGGCGAATGGGTTTTCGTCGACTTGGAAGCAGGAAGGAGAACGCGGATTGACGACATGACACAGACGATGATTCACTCTGGAGATATTTCGAGCAGCGTTTTCGGGACTCTCGTTTACGCCGCGCCCGAAGTTATTAACGGAGAGATTAAAGAAGGAGAAGAAGCTCTTGCGGACATTTATAGCTTAGGAGCAACTTTGTACGAGTTTATCAGCGGTCATCAACCGGGCGGTTCTGAAAGATTGCACGAGTTTCTCCACGTCGAGGAATCGCTTGGAAAAGAGAAAGCGAAACAAGTCAGCGACCTGATAGCGAGGAGCATGGCACGGGAGACGAAGACGAGACCGCAGTCAGTCGACGAATTTGTTTCAGAGATGAATGAGATTACAGGATATAGGGAGGAGAATC
>JACQLL010000087.1 GCA_016234025.1 Candidatus Pacearchaeota archaeon
AGATATAGTGAACCAACTAAGTTTCTCGGTGTTGGTTCCCTAATAGTCCACCAATAAAGCAACCGAAAGATTAAATTGGTGGACTATAACTTTTTGACTTTGTTAATAGTGCATGTTCCTTTCAAACTCCTCGAGCTTTGATTCTATTTTTTCCAGCTTTTCTAAAAATCTCTCTAGTTTATATTCAAACTCCTCGAGCTTTACTTTTACATCTGCTGCTTCATAATTATTCGAGAGCTGTGGCTTGTTTTCCGTCGAAGCCATATTCGCAAAAGTATCAAGAAATCCGAGAGGGTTTTGTTGTGTTTCCTGATTTGAAGCAAGCTCGACAAAATCATTATTTTTCAGGACTGAATTCTCTCTTCTTTTCAGAATCCCCCTTTTCTCTAAATCTGTGAGGTCAATCACGTCTACCCCTTTCTTAAATACCATATTAAACTAAACAAAAGGTTTTATATAAATTTTATCTAAGAATGGCATGGCGAAAATATCCTCGGGCAGTTTTGATTTGAACAAATTTCTTTACGGAGGTTATGACACCGATATAGTAAGTGTTCTTTACGGCGGTCCGGGAACAGGCAAGACAAATTTCTGCTTGATTGCAGCTGTTTCGCAGGCGAAGAAAGGGAAGAAAGTAATTTTCATTGACACCGAAGGAGGTTTTTCTATCGAGAGAGTCAAGCAGTTAGTAGGAGATAACGGAGAGAAAGACAAAGTCCTGAAAAACATTTTTCTTTTGAAACCAACAAATTTCGACGAACAAAAAAAATCATTTGGTGAGTTGAATAAATATTTGAAAGACGAAGTTAGTTTGATTGTCGTCGACGGAATGACTATTTTATACCGACTTGATTTTGCGGCTGCGCGGGAAAAGAACGACGAAGCAATGCAAACAATTAACTCCGAACTCGCGAGACAAATGAAAACATTGGCAGAAATTTCGAGAAAGAAACATATTCCAGTTCTCGTTACGAATCAAATTTATCGCTGGGAAGATACCGACAAAATGGTCGGCGGAGATATTCTGAAGTATTGGGGAAAGTGCCTGATTGAACTTGTGAATGATAAGGGGAGGAGAGTTGTTTATTTGAGGAAACATAGAAGTTTGCCCGAGAAGAATTTTGTTTTCACAATAGACGATAAAGGAATCAGGAAGAGGGGTTGGATTTGACACTTTAGAAAGATTTAAAAATTTGAAATCAAAATAAATCAGATGAAATTAACCGGAAGATATCCTATGTCGGCAGGAACTTTTGAAGAGATTTTGAAAGCTTTGCCAGAAGCAGAGTTTAAAGTTAGACTGCAGGACAGAAAAAATTCCAATCGAGAGAAAAAGATAAGATTAAAAAGAGAAATAGCACGATATTATGCAAGTAGAGAAGGTCTAAGATTCTTTGAC
The DNA here is from genome assembly GCA_016234025.1 of Candidatus Pacearchaeota archaeon. Taxonomy (GTDB): domain Archaea; phylum Nanobdellota; class Nanobdellia; order Pacearchaeales; family GW2011-AR1; genus UBA73. The sequence continues at coordinate 1,400 of JACQLL010000087.1, forward strand.
TTGGGTTATTCCACTGAAGACTTTGAAGTTTTAGTCAATCCTTATGGAGTTGAAGTTAAATACTCAAGCGAAGAGCCACCATTTTTAAGAGGTTTAAAGAAAATCAGGGGAGTTGAAATTGTTGTGAACGGGAGAAGCGAATTCGGAGAGATCGCCGAACAATCTTCCGCATTATATGACGATTAATAAGAGTTAAATACCTCTCTTCCTATTTTTCGACATGTCGAAAAGAGAGATGTTGTATTCTGAAATTGTCGATGTTTACGAGAAATTAAATTCGACGACAAAACGCCTCGAGAAAGAAACAATTTTGTCAGATTTTTTGAAGAAGTTAAAAGAAAAAGGAGATAGTAAATGGATTTATCTTTTGAAAGGGAGAGTAACACCGGATTATGATGAGAAAATTCTTGGAATAAGCAGCAAGCTTGCGATAAAAGCGATAGCGACCTCCTTTGGAATTTCCGAAGATGAAATCATGAAACGATACAGGAAAGTCGGAGACATTGGAGCTCTTGCTGAAGAGTTTGCAAATTCAAAAAAACAGCAGAGCCTGTTTTCGAAAAAACTAGGTGCTGAAAAAGTTTTTTTGAATTTGCGAAAAGTCATGGACGTCGGAGGAAAAGGGTCTGTCAGAGGAAAAATAGATTTAGTCAGCGAGTTGTTGGGAAATGCGTCGGGAAAAGAAGCAAAGTATATCATCAGAACATTGATTGGTCAGTTAAGAGTGGGAGTTGCCGACGGAACTTTGAGAGACGCAATTACAGATGCCTTTTTTCCGGGAGAGAAAGGAGAAATGTCAAAAAAAGTTGAGTTAGCATATGATATGGCAAATGATTTCGCAGTTGTTTTCGACTCTGCGATAAAAGGAAAAAAAGCACTTGGAAAGATTAATATTGTCGTTGGCAGGCCAATGAACGTGATGCTTCCCGTTAAAGTTACGGACATCAAGGAGGCATTTAGAATTTGCGGCACACCTTGCGCGATTGAACACAAGTACGATGGCTTCAGAGTTTTGATTAATAAAAAAGGCAAAGACATTTCTTTATTCACGAGAAGATTGGATAATGTTACGAAACAATTCCCCGACGTTGTTAAAATAATAAGAGAAAATGTAAAAGGAAATGAATTCATTTTAGACAGCGAGGTTGTTGGATACGAGCCCAAAACAAAAAAACAAAAACCTTTTGAGGCAATTTCACAGAGAATAAAAAGAAAATACGATATTGAAAAACTGGAAAAGGAAATTCCAGTTGAGGTTAATGCATTTGACGTTTTGTATTACGACGGAAAGAACCTGATGAACGAACCTTTCAGGGAAAGAAGAAAAATTTTAGAAAAAATTATCAAGACGATTAAACTGAAAATAAGAGTGAGCGAGCAGATAGTTACAGAAGACGAAAAAGAAGCAGAGGAATTTTATGAAAAGGCGATAAAGCTCGGCGAGGAAGGTATAATGATAAAAAACCTTGAGGCGCCGTATCGACAAGGGAGGAGGGTTGGATTCATGGTTAAGCTAAAGCCAGTTGTTAATGACATGGACTTAGTGATTACCGGCGCAGAATACGGCTCCGGAAAAAGAGGAGGTCTGCTGACTTCTTACATAGTTGCCTGCAAGAGCGGAGATAGCTATCAGGAAGTCGGGAAAGTAAGCAGCGGCTTGAAAGAGTTAGAACAAGAAGGCGGGACAACATACGAAGAGATGACAAAGTTACTGAAACCTTTAATTGAAAATGAAAAAGGAAAAGTAGTGCGGGTAAAACCAAAGATTGTCGTCGCTGTTACTTATCAGAATATTCAGAAGAGTCCGAGTTACGACTCTGGTTTTGCCTTGAGATTTCCTAGAATAACTGCCTACCGTCCGGACAAGGCGCTGAAAGATATAGCAGATTTAAGTGAATTTACCAAAGAGTGGAATAGGATGTTGAAAGACGAGAGTCATACCGGATGAAATGCACTAAATCTGCTTTTTATTCAGAAAGAAATTAATTTTTTCTGTTCTATACAATCTATATTTATCTCCGAGATGATTTAAAACTGCTCCTGCTGCTCCGCCGGCAACAATTCCGATTAATCCAAAGATTATTGGCATATAACCTCTGAATCTGTCGACTTCAAAACCGCCTTTAAAATTTTCTTCATACATTTTTACTGCTGTTTCCAAAACTTCTCTCCCTGCTTTTTTCCCGTTTCCTGACTTTTTGTCCAATTTAATTGCTATGAACTCTTTAACGTCTTCTAGTAGTTCAGGGGATTTATCTGCCGCGTATGACATTCCGTTTATTATTTCCGCAACTGAATCAACAAAGCTTACACCGTTTTCTAAAGCGTTTTTTGCTACGCGGAATTCTTTCGGACCGAAATCAAAGCGAGAGTGAGTTATGTAAGTTGTGCTGTGGGCTTTTCCTTTTGCCTGCCTCCACAAATCTGCGTCGTCATGCAGGGCGTCCCATTTTGAATAAATTATCGGCAAGTTGACATTAATTGTAGAACCTAGGTTCCAAGTATTTGAGGTCTTGAGCAGTTCCGACTCATCCATCCTTTCGTTTAAACGTTCCCTGCTTTTGTCCATAGAATATTCATTTTCCGCTCCTGTTTCTGTCACATTAGGCATTTTTTCTTTAAAGAAAAGTGCCGGATGCGATGCGAGTACGGCGTCTAATTTTCTTGACGCATTTTCTCCGTGCTGTTTTCTATAAGTATATGAGTGTGTTGTATGATCATATACCGTGCGCGTTTTTGTGACTGTTCTTGTGTGAGATTCACCGTCGGCTCCGGTGTAAGTTTCTGAGTCGGTGTAAGATTCGGTTCGATAATGGTCGATGTGCGATTCGCTCCACGCGTCGTCAAAACTCTCATTGGTTTGGCTTGTCTGAATTGCTGCATTTGCAAATTCCTGTAACTCATGAAGAGCTTTTTGCGCTCTTTCTGGCAGAATCGTAAGAAGCCCTTCTAAATTGTAACTATAAATCTTCTGGTTCGGGCCTATTATCCCTTCTAACTCCTGTGCAAAGTATTCATACGGTGAACCGACGATTGCTCTTTCGTTTGCTTTATTCCATGACTCGAAGATTTTCATAGCCGCGTCGTTTGTTGAAATTAGATAATGTGTGACAGGCGGAACTAATTTATTTTCTTCTGCGTATCTTTTTTCGATTTGCCCGATTTCAGAGAAGCCTAAGGGAATTGTTTTTTCCCGGTTTGATTCGTATCTGCAGGAAACGAGAGCAGCAACTGCCAGACCCAACGCCCCCATTATGGCTACTTCAACAGGAGTATCTCTGACTAAACGGACTCCTCCGCGCACCCAATTCATAGGGTTCTTGTCCATTCTTCTCAACGCGTCTATTGCTTTCTTCAAAACTTTCATGAAAATCTTTTAATAATTAGGTATTTAAGCTTTGCCTCTTACTTGAATACTTCGCAATCCGACTTTTTTGTTATAAATCTTTGATTTCAATCAGATGTCTTCATCTAAAATTTCAATCTTGTCTTCCGACTCCATGTTAACAATTTCAGAGTTTTTTATTATATCTTTAACCGACTTGCTGAAATCCCTGCCGTCTTTTCTGAGATTCACTTTCAGAGTTTGTTGAATTTTGTTTATCAAGACAAAATCATGGAACGGAAGAATTCCGAACTCGAGCTGTCTTAACGAGTCCTCGGGTTCATTGATAAGCTTAGCAAGTTGATTCCTGCTAAGACCTTTTTTTCTTCTTTCAACTCTTATTATCCAATGAAAATTATCGACCAACTCAGAAAGAACCTGGCTTTCCCTCCAGCTTTCTTTTTTATGCAATTTGTCCACTATGTTTGTCCGTTCTTCTTTTTTTTCACGCGTTTTATCAAATGAAATTTCAGACGCGGTTCTCTGTAGTTCCAAGGACTTCGGCTTTCTTAATATCGGAAGTCCCTCTCTTTTGGCGTATGCTTCTGTGACCTTAACAATTTTCCCTTCCTCTATTGCGTCAACAATTATCTCTCCATTCATATCTTTACTTGTCTTCTCCCTTTTTATTTATTGTTGAAGTGCGGAATATGCTTAGTTTGTTAAGTAATTTTCGATTTCTTCTTCGGAGTGAAATCCTTCTAAAGTCGTCTTCTCATTTATGATTAATGTCGGCAGGTAAGTTACATTATAAATTCTTTTCTGAAGGTCTACCGAGTTTAATTCCAGGTCTCCTGCGATAGGTAAGAGTATTACGCTGTTTCCTTTTTTCTCTTTTATAGTTTTCAAGACGTTTGAGATAACTTGTTGTTCGGAAACTTTTCCGTTGCTGTTTGGCTCATTTTCGTAGATGTAAACTATCGTGTCGAAATCGGCGCCGCATCTTTCTTTAAGCAAAATTGAATTTAGCCAGAGTTCTGTTTTTAGTAAAACGTATTTTTTCTTCTCGCTCTTTATATTTTCTGTTAGCTGGCTTGCTTCTTCATATTTTTCCAGGTCAAGTCCCCTTAAGTATAGGTCGTCTGCGAAGATGAAATTTTGCTCGATTGCCTGTTCGCAGGATGCCCGGTCCATTATTTGGTAATAGTAGTTTTGGAGTTTTAAATCAAGGGCTTCTATTTCGAAATTATTGTAATTCTCAACGACTTTATTTGTTCTTTGAAATTCTACGTAAAAACCGAGAGTGAATCCGATTGTTATTAAGACTAATGTTATGAGCAACGACTCCACGAATATTTTTAGTTTTTCGTTTTTTATTTTGTATACCATCTTATATCTCTCCTTGCTAATTTGTAGATAGCTTGTATCAATGGAATTATGTACAAGGGCCTATAAATCATAGTGTATGATAATATCCTTAAAATCTTTTGGTTGCCTGTCTCCGATGTTTTGAATCCTAATTTGTAGTGCCAGATAGCCATTGCAAAGAAAATTAGCCCGAGGAAGATTAGCAGTGTTAAATATATGTCGAACCCGAGTTGGTTCAGCAAGTCGTATCCTCTGAAAGCGTAATAGACTGAATAAAAGTAAAATGAACCCTTTATCCAGATGAATCTTGTTAACAGGAGGAACCCGACTATAGCGAGGACGAACGAGAGCCCGACGTAAGGGATGACGAAGTAGCCAAAAAGGTTTCCGGGTTTTCTGAAAACAAATTTTCTGTACTTGTAAAGTGTTTGTATTCCTCCCAAGTTCCATCTAACTCTTTGTTTTATCCAAGTTTTGAGGTCTTCGGGGACGGTTGTATAAACGATTGCGGAATATGACATTTTTGTTTTGTACCCTTCGCTAAGGATGTGCCATGTTATCTCGATGTCTTCCGTCATATTTGCCGGGTCGAATCCACCGATTTTTTCTACCACTGATTTTCGGTAAATGCTCAACGGGCCGTTTGTTACGTAAACAGAGTCCACGAAGTCAAGTAATTTTCTTGTCCATGCGATTATCGAGTAATCTAAAACCTGATATCTGCCCAGCCAATTTTTTTTGTTTTTTACTAAGACCCTTGAGGTTACAGCAGACACGTTTTCTTCTTCGAAGTAACCGACCATTTTTTCCAGAGCGTCGGGTTTTGGATAGGAGTCTGCGTCTGTTACGGCGATTAATTCACCACTTGCTATTTTTATTGCCTGATTTAAGGAATCTGCTTTTCCGGAGTTTTTTTTGCTTAGCAGTTTCACGATTCCCTTGTATTTTTTTTCCAGACTCTTCCCTATCTCTTCTGTTTTGTCTTTGCTTCCGTCGTTTATTATTATTATCTCCTTTTTTTCATTTGGGTAAGTTGTGTTCATTAATGCTTCGACTGTATTCCGGATTGAATCTTCTTCGTTGTATGCAGGGACTAAGAAAGAAATTGTCGGATATTTCGTTGGTTTTGGGTAGTCGTTAATTCTTTTTTTGTTTCTAAGGTGGAGTTCTAAGAAGATAGTCACGAAAAGGATTCCGAAAAAGAACATTACTACGTAAATTGCGGTTAGTATATTCATTATTTTGTTTTGTCTCCTTTGTAGTCTTCTAAGTTTTCCGCCTCTTGAGATTGTGCTATTAATTCAGTTTTATCTTCCGTATCCTCTGTGTGGAAATAATCATAGAACTTGTCGTTTATCGTTAATTCTGCCGTGTGTCCGGTTTTTTTCTTATTTATGAGACCCATTTCAACGAACATTCTTATATGATCGTATGCTTTGTTGCCGCGCACATTTATTATAACTGATTGTTTTATCGGCTGTTTGTATGCAATCACTGCAAGCGTTTCCTGTTCTGCCTTCGTAAACTCCGACTTTCCGCTCGCGAATTTATTGACCAGCCACGTAAAGTTTTCGTCGACATCCATCTTCCACGCATTATTTTTTTCTATAATTTTTATCCCTGACTCTTTGTATTTATCTTCCAAGTCAGAAAGAATTTTCCTTAACAAAATCGGGCTAACGTCTGTTAATGCAATAAGCTCCGGCATTTTTAGGAAGCGCCCTGAAATGAACAGAGCCGCCTCGACTTTTTTTAGATTCTCTGTCTCTATTTCCAAGTCAAGTTCTTCGACACTTTTTTGCGTTGTATTTTCTGGGTTCATAATACTCTTAAATAAGAAGAGTTTTAAAATTTATTTATGGAGAAAGGATTTATAGCAACTGACTTAAATAACTCCCCAAATTGTCAGTTGCTACACCGAGAACCTTTTCTGCTTTGCGCAGGTTCTCGGGGCCGTCAAGAATGCAACTGTC
>JACQLL010000094.1 GCA_016234025.1 Candidatus Pacearchaeota archaeon
CCATTTATTGTTTGTGGAGGAACACCTGCTTGGGACGGAGTTTCTTGTTCTGGATTTGGAGCCCCAGCTAAAACTCTTTCCATTGCGCCGGCAATTGGTTTCCCCATAAACTGATTAGGTATGCGAATTTTCATGGTCGTTCTTTAAACCTCCGAGTGTGCTTTTCATGAATTCCCATCTCCCGCCAAATAAATCAAGAACTTTTTTGTTTACTTTTCCTGATTGAACCATCTCCAGACCAGCACGAACCGCATCTGCTTTTTCACTAAATTGAGTTTGTGTAGTTGAAATAACTGCATCAATCGCATCGTATCTGTTTCCAGCATATACTTGATCAACTGCGGCTTCGTTCAAAACACCAGAGTAAGCCGCTACGAATTTGTATGCTCTCATCATAGAGTCAAACGCGTTAGCATCAATCACTTCTTGCGAAGCACCTTTTCCTCGGGCTATTTCGTCAAGTGATTGTGAAAGTCTAACAATTGACTTAGCTGCACGAACTGAAACAGGTAAAACCAGTCCAACATCTGAGCCCTGTTCATGATTTTCTAATTGAGTTGGCCAAGAATCTTTCATCCTTCTTTTGCTTCCTTTACTGCAATAATCTAAACCATGTATAAGATAATTTGCAATAATTGTCTTTTCTAAAGGAACTTCCTTGGCTGTTAATTGTCTGTGCCTTTCAATAATACTTACAACACCGTCTGAAGAAGAATTTCCAAATTCAACTCTTGGATTTGTATTTCCCGCTAATATTTCTAAAGTATCCGATGGTTGCGGAGCAAAATAATCAGTATCTAAAATAACGTGCATTCTATCTTTTAATGCTCTTCCTAATTCGTTAGTAGATTCTGTAAATTTCTGACCGACGTTTCCGGTAGCAATTCCAACTGAATAACCATTTCCGATAGGATACTTTTGTCCATTAATCTCGATATAGCCATCAAACAAATTGAACAATTACGCTCTTACCGCAGGAACGCAGTTTGGCATTTCATCAACGACAATTAAATTTGTATCAACTTTATCTGTGATTTCTCTTACATCCTGACTAGTTTTAGCTGTTCTTAATTTTTCTAAATTTATTCTTTGGAAAAGTTCTCTAGTGTCCATATCATTTCTACCGAGAACAAAAAGACTTTTATCTCCAAAATGCTGCATAGCATCAGCAGCCAATTGCGTTTTTCCGCTCCCAGTATCTCCTTGCAAAAATAAATTTAAACGTCCGACTAGACAAGCGTTTAGCATATCTTCCATGTAAATAGGAACGCCATGTAATTGAGCCACTTCAGTCGAGTTTTTGTAAACTTTATTTGTCATTTTCTTCTGCCTCCTTCACAACAGTGAATCTAACTTCGACGACAGTCTTTGGTTTTAAATCTTGCTGTAAAAACTTAGGTATTACTATAACTGCTTGCTGTCCGTGCTTCGCTACTTTTTTCGTTATTACATAGATTTTTTGTTTTTGTGTCATTTTTACATAAACTTTATGTATATTTTGTTACTTTAAAGTTACATTACACCTATTTAAATCTTTCGATTTTAAAGTTATTATAAAGTAATAACAAAAATGGATAAAGAAACGCAACAATCCATTAAAAGCAAAATTACGAATCTGGTTTGCCTTAGAGGGTTGTCGAGTTCCATCCTTCCTAAGGATATAAAGACAAGACTCGAAAGGCTACACGCACATTCATAGTACTTGAGGCTAACGAAAGTTGAGTCGTGCGCAAAAGCGCGTAAAGTCATAAAATTCAATAACGATAGATAGTAGCGATGAAAAACCTTGGGGAAGTTCGGAGCGAAAGCTAAAGTTATGGTGTTACGTTACTTAATGGATGGGCTACATCTGTCGCGAGGTTCAATGCGGATTCCGATAGGACTAACCTGAATTGCAACAGGAATCCTACTAACACGAATCCCTCGCTCGGAATAGCCTTAACCTCTAAGGCACATTCACTAAAATGAAAACCTATAAAAAACTTTACGAAAAAATTTCTTCTGTAGACAATCTCATGCTTGCTTACAAAAAAGCAAGAAGGGGGAAATCAAAGAAAACTTCTGTTGTTGAGTTCGAGAAAAACTTAGATGCAGAATTAAAAAAACTACATGAAGAATTAATATCTTTTACTTACAAACCGAAACCCTTGCGCCGCTTTGTCATTCGAGATCCCAAGACAAGGATTATTCATGCTTCTTCTTTTCGAGACAGAATTGTACATCATGCGATTCTTAATGCAATTGTACCAATTTTTGAAAAAAGATTCATTTATGACTCTTACGCAAGTAGAATTGACAAGGGAACTCACAAGGCTATTCAAAGATTTGATTATTTCAAAAGAAAAGTTTCGCGAAATGGAAAACTTGTTAAATCTGGGGGGGCGAATGAGAACTATATTGAAGGATATGTTCTCAAAGCAGACATTAAACATTATTTCGAATCGGTCGACCACGAAATTTTAATAAATATTTTAAAGAAAAAAATTAGGGACGGAAAAGTTATTTGGTTAGTGAAAAAAATTCTTGTAAACTTTGATGGCGAAGCACAAGGAAAAGGAATGCCTTTGGGAAACTATACTTCTCAGTTCTTTGCTAATGTTTACCTAAA
>JACQLL010000090.1 GCA_016234025.1 Candidatus Pacearchaeota archaeon
GTGTTGGTTCCCTAATAGTCCACCAATAAATAAAGAGAACGAAGTTCTCTAATCTTCGCTTCTCACGAAGCTTCAGAAAACCGAAAGATTAAATTGGTGGACTATAATTAAAAAATAGTCTTCAGGATTGCTATATGTTTATATACATGACGTGTGTGTAGGCGTGATGAGTTTACAACAAGCAGAAAGACTTTCAGCAACCGACATTACGGGGTTATTAGAAGAAACTGGTATAAATAGATACGAATTATCTATAGACATCGCAGTAAATGATCCGAGTATTGAAATCCCTGACGTAAATAATTATGATAAGATTGTAAGAAAGCTTGGACTTGATTGTTACAAAAATCTTAACCATTACCGCGAAATAAAATTAGAGTCCTCCTCTCATAAAGGATGGGTTTTTAGATGTGAAGGATTTCGCCCAGGTTCTTCTTTAGCCCCCTCCAAAGCGAGAAATATAATTGATCGTTTAGAAAAAGATGGCTTTATAAAAGGATGGATTTCATCACGTATAACCCAAAGCTCTTAGTTTTGCCATAACCTCTTCTCTTACAACTCCGCGTCCGGCTCGCTCATGCGCATTTGGGTCGGTGTTTATTTCTGAGAATACAGTGCAGCCTAAAGACGTGTATCCCTTTGCATAAAGAGGATTGCACTCAATGTCGAACCTCTTCACATACTCAAGAATATCTGCTGACCTCCAAAATAACAACGGATGCACTCTCATATGACTCGGGTTTTGTCTTGGCGAAAAGAAAACTTCCTTCGCTCTTTCTTCGTGCTCAACTCCCCTCAAGCCAACTATAAACGCATCAAACTTTCTGTCGGTAATCGCCTTCATCATAGGAGCTATTTTATGGTATCCGTCGTAAGCCACGGTAAATTCAGGCGTCTTGTACCCATACTTTTCCGCGAACTCCTCTGTGCGTTTTCTGTGAGCCCTGACTTTCTGATAATCTTTTACATCCCATTCTATTATAACCTTATTCACAAACTCATAGGTCTCCGGAAACTCATGCTGCGTGTCCACAAAAACACAAGGCATATCTTGCTTTAAAGGCAAAACAAGATGCAACAAAACCAAACTATCCGTCCCTCCGCTAAAACCCATCCCTATATTTTTATATCTTTCAAGCGCCTCTTTTATAACCTCTTTCGATTTCTCTATCTTTTTATCTAGAGGAAGTTCTAACAAAGCCCTAATCTCCGGCAACATCAAATCCTCGCAAATCTTCGTTCTCTCTTTTGTAAATGTTTGTACCATTATTCATAATTATATATAATTACTATTTAAACATTTTTGTTCTAGAAAATGACTATTTATGAATCTTATTAACTCACTTTCTCCAGAAAATTAAATCACATTTAGGATAATCCTCTCGCAATCCTATTTGAGAGAAAAAATGAAAGTCCTTGGTTAATTGAAATAGTTTGGTTAAATCAGTCGTTTTTGTAACTTCGATTAGCAAGACATCAACCTCTTTCAGGCGTTCACCGAAACCTTCCAATACTTCTACTTCACATTCCTCCGCATCTATTTTAACAAAGCAGGGAGGGGTGATTTTAACATCTAAGCTCTCAAATCGTTTTAAATCCGCTTCTATAAACTCATCTGTTTTTGATTTAAAAGAATTTCTGCTGCTTACTTGGTTTAAATAAAATCTTTTATTAGCGTTTTCATTCCAAAGTCCGAAATTAAATACATTTATTTTTGGAAATTCTTTTGAGATTTTTTCTGCATTATTTGGAGTCGGCTCGAATGCGTAAACTATTGCATTAGGATAAAATTTTAAACAGGCGTCTATAAAAGATCCTTCATGTGCACCGATATCAATAAAGGTCTTTATGTTATTCAAATATTTAGAACATGACAAAAATTCATGAAAGTCGTTTGCCTTTTTTCCTCCTAAAAGAGATTTTGGCTGCTGCAAAATTTTGATAAGCTTTGTTCGAAAGGTCATTTTGATTATTTAAGAAGAATCCATTACACCTTTTATAATTTTCTAAGAACTGATTATTCCAAAAATTTCGCCAACTCGCTCTCTCCTGAAAAAATATTTTTAGTTTCCTGCGGATCTTTTTCTAAATCATACTCCTCGAATTCAGCATGGTGGCTTGCCTTGCATAAATTGCAAAAATTATTTTTTGCGATAATGAACTTTCTGTTTTTGGTTCTTACCGCTTTTATGTCCTCGCACAATCCGTCAAACGTTATTATTCTCTCTCTAATCGGTTTATCACTCTTAATCAGATGAAGCAACGACTTTCCGTCAAATTCATGCTCCATGCCAAATTCCAAAAAATCAAGAATCGTCGGCACAATGTCGATGTTTTGAACAAAGTGATTTACTTCCTTGTGAGAAACTCCCGGCACAGACATCACAAATGGTGTGTGAATAGAATCCTCATAAAGTCCCGAGGAGCTGAAATAAATTTCATGTTCTGTCAAATTCATCCCGTGATCTCCTAAAATGAAAACAATTGTATCGTCTATTAATTTCTTGTCTTTCAGAAAATCATAAATCTTCCCAAGTTGTTCATCGATAACTTTTATCGAAAGGTCGTATTTCTCTTTCATTGCTTCTATCGTGTACGGACCTCTGTTAATAATCCTTCTCTTCAGATAATTTCTTTGCGCTTCGTTTTTTATTCCCCGCAAGGTTTTTTCCATTTCTTCTTCGGTTTCTGTTTTGTCGTATTTTATCGTCGGGAAAGGAAAGTGCGTGTCCCAATAGTGCAGGAACAAAAAGAAGGGCTTTTTAGATTGGGCAACCTTCGACAAAGCCAAGTCAGTTATGTCTTCTGCAGGACGGAACAAAGTCGCCGACTCCTCCAAAACTTCTCCTTCTCCATAATAATTAAATCCTTTCTTAAACCAATGCCCAATCCAGTCGATTGCGATTGTGTCGTAACCTCTTTCTCTTAAATAAGAAGGAAGCCAGAATCTCACATCTTTTATTTTTCTGATTTCCTCTTCCTTAGTATAAGGAAGCTGATGCATTATTCCGTGATTTGGGGGATAATCTCCTGTAAGAATAGATGTCACAGAAGGAGCAGTAGAGTTCGACGGCGAGAAATGTTGTTTAAACCAGATTCCATCTTTCGCAATTTTTTTCAAATTTCTGTCAGTTTCTTTTTTGTATCCATGCAAACTTAAATTTTTTGTTCTAAGAGCATCAATTATAATGACGATAATATTCTTGCCGTTCATTACCTAAAAGAATTTTCCGATTATTTAAGATTTATGCAATTACTAAATATAACCCAGTTCTTTCAATCTTCTTTTTATTTCCTTCTCCGTCGCCTTGTTCAGGTTTTCGTCAATTTTCTCATAAGGAGAAGAAAGAATCTGTCTAAGAACGAAAGAGATATAAGAGGAAACCGAATTCATGCCAGTTCCCTTTATCTTATCTTTAATTTTATTTATTAAAGGCATAGGTAAAGAGATAGTTCCGTACTCTGTTTTCTGTTCACGTTCTTTTTTCATAATCATAGATAATTTTCAAGGTTATAAATTTTTTCACAGATTTTCCTGTTTGTCTTCTACGAGAATCTGGCAAAAAAGTTTTAAAGAAAATATTATCCTCCTCTCCATTTGCAAAATTCACAATCTTCATTAGCTTCTGGCGGTTCATCTGACTGCAACAATTTTATCGCACTTTCAAATATTCTCTCTCCTCTTTTTGGGTCTGTTTTGATTTTTATTAATTTAGTGTCAAATATAAC
>JACQLL010000088.1 GCA_016234025.1 Candidatus Pacearchaeota archaeon
CCGAGAAAAAAATATGCGGATTTACTCAGAGAAGTTTACTTATATGCCAGCAAACATAGCAATGACATATCGACATTTACTGCAGCGAGTCTCATAGACGCAAAAGGAAAAATGGTTTTAATATTGACGGCTTTGAATAACCTCGTTTTTGGAGATTTTGCTGAGAAAAGAAGTTACACCATATATTTAGGTATTAATTTTACCGTCGGCAATTATGTAAGAAATAAAGATTGTAATCTTTTTACCTTTTGTTAAGTGACACAGAAATAGGGTTTTTCAAAACCCTCTATAGCACAATAATCTATTTATACTCTTCAGCCATGCAATAGAGATGGTTATGATTTTTTGCTACAATCCCCACGAAGCAACTTTCTGTGCCATAAAAAATACTTTGGATGAAATAGCAAGTCAAGTCGAGGGAGAAGAAAGGGAAACTGTTACAAAGTATATACACGGGAAGAAAACTCAATGGGGCACACCGAACAAAGATCCCGTTCTTTGTCTGAGACAAAAAGGGATGCTAGGATATTTAGCGTATAGTGTTGACAGACTCCGCAGTAAGGGAGTTCCAGCGAAAAGTCCTGTTGTGGTCATTCCTTGGGTAAACAATACAAGAGAAGGGGAAAGCCTTCCGGTTTATGTTTCAGTTCATAATACAAGATATGAAGGTGCAACAAAAACAAGTTTTGATAGACTCAAGGGAGAAAGAAATCTTGACGTTACTTATGCTGGGGTGCCTTTCACAATCCGTAAAATTATAGCAGCTTCTTAACAGCCTTTACAATCGCCTTCCTGTCAATCCCATATTTCTCCAAAAGCTCCACGCCGGTTCCGGAGTGCGGAATTTCTCTGACAGCCAAATGTTCAACTTCAAAACCACTCCCTGACAAAATTCCTTTCAGCATCTCTCCTATGCCTCCTTCAGCATAATGGTCTTCGACGACAACAATTTTCTTCCCATGTTTTTTCACAAACGTGATAAACTTTTTTTCATTGAATGGCTTAATACAATACAAGTCAATAACCGCGCATTCTATTTTTTTCTTTTTCAAAATCTCCTGCGCTTCAAGCGCCTCATGCAACGTAATCCCTGCGCCAACCAAAACAACTTCGTCTTTTCCGCTCTCTCTTAAAACTTTAAAATCACCAACAGGAAATTTCTCTTTCTTTTCATAGATTGTTTTCGTTTTAGAGCGTGTTGTCCTGATGTATTTTATCCCATCTAATTTAGAAACATCTTTAACAATTGTCTGTGTTGAAACAGCATCGCTCGGATAAAAAACATAGCTGTTCGGCAGTGCGCGAAACATAGCCAAGTCCTCTAAACCCATTTGTGAAGCTCCGTCCTGTCCAATAGAAACACCGCAATGTGAGCCGCATAAAGTAAACTTTCCCGACGACAATGCAGCCATTCTTATCTGATCATGCGCCCGCGAGAGAAACGCCGCAAAAGTCGAACCAAAGACATCGAAACCTTTAACAGACAATCCCAAGCTCATCCCAACCATGTTCTGCTCCGCGACAAAACCCTCGACAAATTGACTTGGCTTAATTTTCTTAACCTCCTCCGAGCGAGTCGAATTGCTGACCTCCCCGTCAACCACAATAATTTTATCATTCAACTTTGCAAGCTCGGCAAGCGTCTCCCCATATGACTCTCTCGTCGCTATCTTTTCTCCTATCTCGTAATCCTTAAATTTATTTTGCCCATGAGCAAACTTCACAAAAAACTTTTTCGGCTTTTTTATTTTAACAAAAGGCATCTCAACATTCTGAATCTCCCGCAAAGCTTTTTTCAATTCATCTTCTCTCAACGCTTTCCCGTGCCAACCTTCTTTGTTCTCAAGAAAAGAAACTCCTTTCCCTTTAAATGTCTTAGCAAGAATTATCTTCGGTTTTCCATTCTCTTTAAAATTTCTAAAACTATTTTTTATCTCTCCAACATCTTGGCCGTCGCAAACCTCGACGTCAAAACCAAAAGCGGCAAATCTTCTTCTATAAACTTCAAGCTGATGTCCGAGCATAGTCTCCCCACTTTGTCCAAGACGATTAACATCAAGAATAAAAAACAAATTATCGAGCTTATAGAAAGAAGCAATCTGCATCGCCTCGTAAACACTTCCCTCCGAACTTTCGCTGTCTCCCATTAAGACATAAACCTTAAATTTTCGTTTCTGCATTTTCGCCGCAAGAGCCATGCCGACGCCGACAGAAGAGCCTTGTCCGAGCGAACCTGTCGCAACTTTAACCCAGCCAAACGAACGCGGAACAGGATGCCCTTCTAAAGGACTGGACAATTTTCTTAATGACATTAAATCAGTTTTTATACACCCTGTATGATACAAAGCAGAATACAAAATCGGCGCAGCGTGCCCCTTGCTTAAAATAAACTCGTCGTTGTCTGGGTTATCATAATTCTTAACGTCATACTTCATCTCGTCGAAAAACAAGACAGACATTATCTCAGCGCACGATAGACACGAAGTAGGATGCCCGCTCCCTGCGGCAGTTGTCATCTGCAAAACGTCACGCCTCATTAAGTTTGCAATATCACTTAACTCTTTTTCATTCATGAAAAAATAAAGTCATTAGAGGTTAAAAAGTTTGGGTTAACAAATAATCTATTTCAAATTATAGCAACTGACTTAAATATAGTCCACCAATTTAATCTTTCGGTTTTTTATTGGTGGACTATTAGGGAACCAACAC
>JACQLL010000095.1 GCA_016234025.1 Candidatus Pacearchaeota archaeon
CAACTAAGTTTCTCGGTGTTGGTTCCCTAATAGTCCACCAATAAAGCAACCGAAAGATTAAATTGGTGGACTATATTTATGTCAGTTGATATAATTACGCGCGTGGTCGCGAGGATGTGTGGGAGGTCGGAGGGGGTTGGTGGGAGGGGACGAGTTCCGTCTAACGCCGCGACGCCGAAGGAAAAGGCAGGGACTAGGTTCACTATAGCGCCGCGCCGTCTCACAATCTACAAAACTCCGTCGTCGCGCCGTCTCCAAATCGGGCGCGGCTTCGAAATTCCGCAGCCGCAGAAACGGCGGCTAAATTAAATTCAACAGAGTTTTTTATAGCCCGCCTCACATTGCCGCAGCAGCAACGTCGTCAGCTAAATAACGCAAAGAAAAACAACAAAACCGAGGGGACAGATAGCTTTTTATAATTTTTATATCATTACTTCCTATGAAAAACCTGACAAAAGAAATCAAAGCATACGCTCTGAAAAATTCTCTTGAGTTCGGAAATGCAGAGCCCGGGAAAATTCTGCCGAAATTATTTCAGCATGGACTGGAAAAAGAAAACATAAAAAAAATCATGCCAAAAATTCTTGAGACAATAAAAGAAATAAATTCCTTATCGGCAGAAGAAAAAGAAAAGTTATTTTCGAAGTATCATTCTTATGTTAAAGTCAGAGAAGAGAAAGATTCAGAGTTGCAGGAACTTGAGAATGTAAGTAAAAAAATGGTTTTTCGTCTTGCTCCGTATCCTTCAGGTGCGCTGCACATCGGAAACGCTAAGACATTTATTCTTAACTCTTTATACGCCGAAAAATACGGCGGAAAAACTCTTCTTGTAATGGACGACACAATTGGCAGTGCGGAAAAACAAATTATCCCGGAGTCATACAAACTAATCGAGGACGCTTTCAATTGGCTGAAAATAAGATACACGAAACCAATAGTTTACAAATCAGACAGATTAAAAATTTACTATGACTGCGCTCTTGAATTAATAAAAAAAGACAAAGCGTATGTTTGTCATTGTTCGCAGGAAGAACTGGGAAAGAACAGAAAGTTAGGCGTCGAGTGCGGCTGCAGGAACTTTCCGAAAGATATACAAAAATTAAGGTGGGACGAGATGTTTAAAATGAAAGAGGGAGAAGCGGTGTTGAGGATAAAAACTAACATGATGCATTCTAATCCTGCATTTAGAGACCGCGTTTTGTTCAAAATTTCCGACAGAGAACATCCCCGCGTCGGAAAGAAGTATAGAGTCTGGCCGACGCTGGAAATGAGCTGGGCAATTGATGACCACTTGCTCGGCATAACTCACATCATTCGTGGAATTGACTTGCAAATAGAAACCGAAATGGAAAAATTTATTTGGGATATTTTTAACTGGAAGCACCCAGAGACAATTCATACAGGCCTCGTGAATTTAAAAGGCGTCGGAGCCAAGATATCAAAGTCGAAAGCGCAGGAAGAAATCAAGTCGAAAAAGTTCACTGGCTGGGATGACCCAAGGACATGGAGCATACAAAGTCTTCGGAAACGCGGAATTAGAAGCGAAGCAATCAGAGAGTTCGTAAAAGAAATAGGACTGAACAAACAAAACATATCTGCTCCGATTGAAAACCTATATTCTATAAACAGAAAAATGATTGACTCTGCTTCGAACAGATACTCTTTCATCTTTAATCCAATAGAGCTAAAAATAGAGAAACGACCGGCGATGAAAAAAACAAGAATTCCAATTCATCCCGACAAACCTGAAGAAAGAGAAGTCAAAGTGGGAGAGATATTCGTCTCTGCGAGCGACTGTGAAAAATATAAAGGAAATGAAATACGTCTTCTGCATCTGTTCAATATCAAGTTAAAGAAAGATGGCGCGGCAGAATTCACGTCGCTGGAAAATAAAGACCTCCCCAAAATAAACTGGGTTTCTGAAAAAGTCGATTGCGAAATCCTGATGCCTGATGGGGAAATAGTTAAAGGCGTTGCTGATTCAGGTATCAAAAGATTAAAAAAGGCAGAAACCATACAATTTGAGAGGTTTGGTTTTGTGACTATGGAAAATGGGGAGGGCAAAGGTTTTAAATTCTCGTTTGCTCATAATTAAATACAAAGTGAAAGGAGGTGTAAATGGAAAATAAAAAAGGTCTAAGCGATATCATTGCTACTGTTCTTATAGTCCTACTTGCCTTGGCTGCTGTCGCAGTTGTCTGGAGTTTCATCCAGCCAGCAATCAAAAATACCGGTGGCTCTATTGACCTGCAAACAAAATGCCTTAACACAGAGGTCAAACCAACTGCATGTACTGTAACTGGCGGAACAGGAACAGTTAATATTCAGCTTGTCAAAGGAGAAGCTACGAAAGTTGTCGCAGTAATTGAAGACAGTTTAGGAGCAACTTATGTTGGAGAAACAGATGCACCAAATCCTTTAGCTACAAAGAGTGTTTCAGTACCAAGTGTCGGCAGTGCCAGCCCGTTTAATGCTAAAGCCGCAGCAATCGTCTCTGACGCCGAAGGAAACACCGCCACATGCGATGTCGGTCTTGTACAAATTACTTGCTTATAAAAATAATCATTTTTTATTTTAATTTCTATTTTTGTAAGATGATAGAGGTAGAGTCAAAAATCAAAGTCAGGAATCCGAAAGAAATTCGTCGAAGAATCAGAGATTTCGCAAAGTTTTCGGGAAAGGAAGAAAAAATCGACGATTATTATGCTCTTAATACAAATCATTACCCAAAAAAAAGTTTGAGGATACGGAAAAGAAAAGGAATCTATGAAGTTAATTTCAAGCAAAGGATTTCTTATAAGAAAGGCATCCACGCAAAAAAGGAAAGTGAGTTTAATGTTTCCGACATAAAAAATTTTGTTGAACTGATAAAGGACTTCGGTTTCAGGAAATGGCTGAGAAAAGAGAAGTTATCTGAAGTTTATACGATTAAAAAAAATTTTCATGTTGAGCTAAACAAAGTTAAAAATCTCGGCTGGTTTCTTGAAGTGGAATACCTCGCGGAAGAAAATGAGATTGCCGAAGCCAGAAGAGAAGTTGTAAGGATAATGCGTCTTCTTGGGCTGAAGAAGAAAGATGTAGTAAAAGAGGGCTATACGAAAATGCTTTGGGATAAAATTCATTAGCGTTCACAATAAAAAATTTTGTCGAAAGAACAAATGTTCCTTGACATAAGAAAGTTTAAAAAGAGTTTTTTTCTAAGTTGATGATGGCTAGAGTAAGAATAAAATTGAACAGCATCGAAATAGCTGCGATTAATTCAGTTATTGAGATGATAAAGGGAATCACGGACAGAGCAGGAGTAGCAGTCAGGGGACCGATTCCATTGCCTACAAAAAGATTCAAAGTCACGACGAGAAAATCACCATGCGGCGACGGAACAGCGACTTTCGACAGATTTGAGATGCGTGTCCACCGGAGAATCATTGACATACCTGCAGAAGATAGAATCTTGCATCCTATAATGAAATTACAAATCCCGCGCTCTGTTCAAATAAAGATAGAGATGAAAGATTGAGTTATTTGAACACCAGCGATATCAATCGTGCAGTGTTCAAATAAAGATAGAGATGAAAGATTGATTACCGCGCGGTCCATTCCACTTCAAAATTGTCCTCATCCAATTCTTGTCGTATCATAATAATTTTCCAAACACACTTCATATTCCTCGCCCTCTAAACCATCGCATATAGGAACATCTTTCCGTGCGTTATGAACAAGTTTACCCTCGGCAAAATAATTATGGTATTTCTCTGTCTCAAAGTTGTAAACCGTGAACAAGCCTTCAACTTCTTCAATCGTCTTAACAACTTCGAAACTTCCATCATCTTTCAAAAATTTATCACCTAATTTTATTTTCCCGGCGCCTTTCCATTCGCCATCAATCCAGAACAAATGCTCGGGAGTTACCTCGACGTCATTAATCTTTAGGTATTTCTTCGCAGCTCTTGTATGAACAATCGGCGAGACAACGACGTCGCTAACAACTTTCTCATTTTCAAAGTCATACGACAAAATCATATCTCCTGTCTTTATGTCCTCGATA
This sequence comes from Candidatus Pacearchaeota archaeon, assembly GCA_016234025.1. Taxonomy (GTDB): domain Archaea; phylum Nanobdellota; class Nanobdellia; order Pacearchaeales; family GW2011-AR1; genus UBA73. The sequence continues at coordinate 4,046 of JACQLL010000095.1, forward strand.
TTTTTCGTTGTTCCGTCAGCAAGAGAAATTTGTGTCCCAGGAAGGAAACAGGTTCCGCCACCTATTTCACACTCACAAATATTGCAATCTTTAACTAGTCCTCCGTCCCGGCATACCTTGTCTCCATTACATTGTCCCTCAGGAGTTCCGTCTGAACACTTAAGCAATTCTGTATCCCAAATGCCTCTGCACTCGATATCGTTGGGATAATCTACTTTCCCATCGTTATCATTATCTATGCCGTCGTTGCAGGCGTCAGGACTCTCACTTTCATCTCCAATATTATAACCTTCAGAAGAACTATAACAACCAAAATCTCTTTGAACATCGGGGTAGTTCGCTAAGCCGTTATCAACTCTTCCATCACCGTCGTTGTCAAAACAATCGTTGCATACTAGTAATGTATCCACTTCACTCCAGTCCGAAGCAGAATATCCACATTCAAGATACCATGCACCATAATCCCAGCATCCTGGATCATTCTCGTCAATCAAAGCATCTCCGTCATTATCAAAATTATCACTACACACGTCGGAAGTATGGGACTCATCGCCATCAAGAGGATCATACTCTCCAGAACCCCAACATCCTGGATCGTCTTCGTCAATAAGACCATCCTTATATAAGTAATTATTCCCACCTGCACCTTCGTAATTGTCCTCTCCGTCGGAACAATCGTATTTTTCGCTATCATCCAGTCGAGCTCTGCATCCTGGATCTGCTGGCTCGCCTTGTGGTCCACCATCGAAATCGATAAAACCATCTCCGTCGTTGTCAAGCCCGTCGTTGCAAGAGTATTCTTCGCTAATGTCATAGTTGCTTGTGCAACCTTGATCTAGCGACTCTTGACCAAATCCTTCAAAATCAATAAAGCCGTCGTTGTCGTTGTCTATACCGTCGTTGCATTGGTAGTTGACAGGCCACTCAATATCATACGGATCATCACAACCGGGATCTGCTAATTCTCCCTGTGGACCTCCAGAATAATCAATATATCCGTCATTATCATTATCAATTCCATCGTTGCATTGGAATAGATTAGTCTCTGTAAAATCTTCCGGGCTGTCACAACCCGGATCTTCCAGCCAATCAACAAATCCATCGCCGTCGTTGTCGATACCGTCGTTGCATTCAAGATTAAATGCAGCATATGTCACAATTAATCGCGGTTCAAAACCAATTGGTTCTAAGGCAAAATAAATTCTTATCTCAGTGTCTTGTGCATCGCTATAAAAATTTTCTATATCGTAACCTCCCCTTAATCCAAGGGTGGTCCACTCAGCATTTATCCAAGATTTTCCATTGTCGTTTAAAATAAATGAGATTGCATCATTTTCACCTATCTGAGGGAGATAGATTCTATCCGATCCTTCTAAAGGGTTGTCAATATCTCCAAAGTTACTAAAGTCCACTGGTAATGGACGCGGAGGATCTTCAAGCTCTGCGCGTATTAAAGTTATATAGTGTATTGGTTC
>JACQLL010000096.1 GCA_016234025.1 Candidatus Pacearchaeota archaeon
ACCTCAGGGTTATGGGCCTTTCGCGTTTTTAATACATATTAAGCACTAAAAAACTCTGCGAGCACTCCAGGCTGCTCCACCCCGCTATATCTAATCATATAGGACAACTTATAAACTTTCTTATCCATAAGTTCTGTTGAAAAAATAAGTCAGACCAAAGGAGAAGAAAAAGAAACGATGAAGTTAAATCAAGTAAGAAGTATTATGAATAAATATAAGACTGCTTGGGAAAAACAAGATTCCGATAATGCAGCAGGATTCGCAGAAGGAGAATGTAGAAATGTTCATAAGGGCAAACACCATAAAATAGTTGGGATTATCATAATAAAAATGAAAGGAGATAAAATTTCATACTTAAATGAGTATTGGAATACTAAAATAAATTAAATGTCAGGACCAGGCGAAGGCAAGATAAAACTCGGCAAAGCGGATGTTTACATTCACCTGAAAGGAAAATCCGGAGCAAGCGTGACGCACGTCGATATAGAGCTTCCTGAACTGAACGAAATAATAAAATCAGGAGAAAACACTTATGTCGGCGGAAAGAGAGGAGGCGTTTTTCTCGGCCTAAAAAAAGATATGATTAATCGAGCAGAGAGATTTAAAAAATAAAGATATTGCGTGACCTTCTCCCAGCCCTAAAGGGCTGGGCGTCCAGTTCGTCTTATTGCGTCGCGGTGTGATGAACTTCTTGATTCTCAATGTCAAGAACCACCCACTAAAGTAGGTGGCGTGTTTGGTTCTTGAGCATGCTCAAGATTTATTTTCGCTTCATCAAGAACGAAGTTCTTGAATGCTCCAAGAATTTGAAAAATTCTTGGTGTCTCACGAACTAAAGCAGGGAGTCCTAAAAATCCGATGGATTTTTGGGCACAAAGAACCGAAGGTTGCTTTGTGTTACGCAAAAAATAATTCTTGACATATAAAAATAAGTTCGCGTGAAATCGCTGCTTTCAACTCCGTCGCAGAAATATCCTTCGTTCCAAAAATGTCCTTTGGATATCTCTTGCGGAGATTTTCGCAAACGCGGAACAAAATCCACGAAGACAAACCCTTAATGATTTGCAGAGCAAACGCGTCGCTCATCGTTCGTGGTACATAGACAATCATGTGCACATGCTCGTCCATAACTTTAATTATTTCGACGACAATTCCGTGTCGCCTACACGCTTCCTCGACGGCAACTCGACAAAAAGTTTTTATCGCCAGCGAACGCATCATTTTGTATCTATACTTCGTCGTCAGCCGAACGTGCTTCCTGTTCGCGCCAACACAATTCCGACTATGTTTGTAAGTTTCCATTTTACCTCCATTAAATTTACTTATAGTGAAAGTCGTAAATAATTGACCAAAATTGTACGACTTTCCCTCGATAGCAAAGGCGCAAACGGTTAAATTCCAGCGTCCTTTGCTATAGTGAGAACGAGTTACAACTACACCATTAAGTTTACAGGGAGCGGCAACTTGCTCTCCATCTTTTATATTTTTATAAAAATAAATAATTATGAAATTCATCCGTCCACTAAAGTGAACGGGTTTCTTGCAGGAGATATAATGGTAAGGACAGCGTAGCGACATACAGAGCATTTATGCCCGAATCCTCATAGACTGACTAACTCTACATTTTTTGTTTCAGAACTGCCGAAGTTTGTTGCGGCAAGATAAGAGATGCCTTCTTCTTCGCATGCCTTTATCAATGAAGAGGTTGCTGTGCCTTCAAGAACGATTGCAAATATTTTCTTCCTCGAGTTTTTTACTAATTTTGCGACTTCCCTAGCGCCGACTTTTCTTATTGCATCAAGTTCTTCATCAAGCAGAACAGCGCCCTTTGTTCCCCTGATGCTTTCATAAATTCCTTTCAATTTTTCTTTGACGTCGGAGTTACCGATGTTTGCTGACTTGACTTCCATGTATTCGCCGTTCCCTTTCATGAACTCTTTTACTGTGATTCTTCTTCTTAGAGCAATCAGAATTTCTTTTCCTGTTAATTCCTCGACTTCTTTTCCTTCAGGAGCGACCGCGATGAAAGCGACCTTGGCGTTGTTTATCACGTTGCTTGCTATCAGTTTTCCTCCTCTGTCTCCATCAACGAACAAAGTTATTTCTTTTTCTTCTCCGAGTTCTGCTATCTCCTTTGGTAGCTTTGTTCCATCCATTCCGATTACATTGTTTACTCTGTTTCTTAACAAGTTCACGACGTCTGCTCTTCCTTCGACGACGATAATCTCACTTCCTGAAATGTCGCCGACGGGGAGTCTGCTCTCTCCGTATTCCTGTATTTTTTCAGCTCTTGTATCGACTTTCAGCGATTCTGAAATTTCCCTGAAGCTTCCTCCTTCTTCTATTTGTCCGAGAAGTTTTTTCGCCCGCTCCATTATATATTCTCTCTTGCTTCCTCTCACGTCGTCGATTTTTGTTATTTCCATCTGCGCTTCTGTTGGTCCTATCCTGTCAATTGTTTCAAGAGCCGCAGCGATTAATGTTGTCTGCGACTTGTCCATTGCAGTCGGAACCTGAATCTCTCCGACACTTTTTCCGTCGACAATCTCCAAATCAACTTCTATTCTTCCGATTTTGCCTTCTTTTTGCAGTTCTCTCATCTCCATGTCAGAGCCGAGCAAGCCCTCTGTCTGGCCGAAGATAGCTCCGATTATGTCGGGCTTTTCCAACGGCCCGCTCGCCTTGAACGAAGCATAAATCATATACTTTATCGATACCGGACTTATTTTTGCCATTTTCTTTTATAGAACTATGATGACTTTCTTCACAGATTAGCATACTTGCGGAATAAATATGAATATGAAGTGAATAACCACCATGTTCCGGACATACAATAAATTGAATATATTTAAAGTTTTGGTTTTCACTATCCCTCTACTAAAACATATCTTAGTTCTTGCGTTGTTACAGATGAACCCGACTTCAATCTGCCTCCTAGTCCGTCGCTGTATTCAGCAGGATTTATACTTCTGGGCAAACAAATCTTTCTTGCAATTTTTACATCTGCTTCTCCCTTGACCATTTTCTTTAAAGCACTGACGTAACTTGAGTCAACAACCCCAACAGCAACTTCTCTTCCTATCTCTTCACTCATTTCGCAGGCCTTCTCAAAAAGATGAGTTATGACTGCTCTTGCATTGTCTTGCGACCAACTCGTTGAATAAGGTCTTTCAACAAATAATAATGGCGTCTTCCCATGGATTGGCAACAACCTTAAAATGCTTCTTGCTATAACGTTGTAATTAGAATCTTTTACTTGAATTAATTTCTTATTTGCTTCTCCAACATAAGCAAGCAAACAGTCATTATAACCTGTTCTTTCTGTCCATCTTTGACAACTTTGCACAGGAATTCTTCCTGTTTCAAATAAATCCAAGAGTCCATCTGTTTCGCTGATAGTTACTTTTCTTAAACGAGCCAGCTTTTCCCCAGACAAAATAGTCGATGCCTGTTCATAAACATTCTTTGTCTCCGCGTCTTTGGCATCTTTAGCGCATCCTTCCAATAATTTTTTATTTATCTGCCAATTTGATAATGATATGTCTTCGAAGAGTTCAAGTTGTTTCAAAGTTGAGTATTCTTTTCTTAGTTCTCTTGCCTGCAAGCCAAGAGTCCTTTTTTCTTCGGGCGATTTCGAGTCTCTCAATTCTTTTTCTATCGCAAAAATCTGTTGTTCCAAATCCTCTAAAGTTTTCCTTCCTGCAGCTTTTTGATATTTTTCCTGATAAAGTGCTTTCGCCTCTTGTCCAAGTTGTCGCACTGCCTCTAACATTGGCTCTATTCCGCTCGTGTCTCCTAAAATTCTCGTGCCTGTTCTGTTTTTTATCCAACTTTCAAAATGTCCGTCGAGAACGGAGAGTTGTTCGTTTGCTAACGCATGAGAATAACGCCACTCATTAAATCTGTCGTCTATCATTGCTTCAGTAATCGTTGTTAAAATTGGAAGTTCGTCTTGATAAAAAGCTCCATAAACACCGCTTAATGTAGAGATTATATCTATTAATTTTGGATTGATTTTATGAGCGGTTTCAATTAATCTTTCTCTATGTCCTTCTGATAAATTCAATACACAAAATGCTCTCTCCGAAACTTTGTTTTTCAGACGTTTTTCTAATTCGGTGAAGTTATTTGCATTAAAATCATATTCAAAATTTCCGCTATGTGTTAAGAGTCCCATATAAGAGAAAATTCGCGCCAATTGCCTTGAACTTTCTAAAATCTTTGTAGTATGGGCAACGATTTCCTTTCCTTCTCTGTGCTTGTCTAAAACAGCGAAACCGCGTTGTATTGCACGTTGCGTATCTTTGCTCTCACTAAAATGTTTGTCTTTGCAAAAACCTGAAATTTTCTGCATCGTTTCCGGATTGTCTAATTGTGTTTGCAAGAAGGCCATTATTGGAATAGGTATGCTATAGTCTCTGATAAGGTGTGCTACATCGGGCGTGCCTAACAATCTCCTAATCTCTTGAGACGGATTAATATCTTGAAGATTCGCATTGATTTGTTGATGTTGTACTAATCCTTCCAAACCAAGATCAAGAGTTTTTGGATCTACCTGATTTGGCAGCGTATCCATTAGATTATTTCTTAGATAAGATACCCAACTATTAGAATTTACGACTATTTCTTCCAATCTATTAAATGTGTGAGTGAAAACTTCTAGAGAATTTGTTCTGGCATCGCTGCTAATCTCTAAAATAAATGGATAAAGATTATTGGTCGCTCCACCATTTTCATAGTTCTTTAGTCCTATTTCAATTACTCTACTTTTCTGTTCTGCTTGAAAAGGGGATCTCTCCATGATTTGTCTCGCCTGTTCAAATTCCAAACTGGGAGGAGTGTTAGCTTTTTCGTATGCTTTAATTCCCAGCTCAACTATTCTACGAACATCTTTTAAACTTGGTTTACTTTGCTCAATGATTCCTCTTAACTCACTAACCATATCTTTTATCCCGATGGTTCTATCATTTTTCTTTATTCTTTTCATAATTCTCTCTTGAAAGTTTTCTGTATCAGAATAAACACCTTTTTCTAAATCGCGCACTATAGCTTGCAATCTTTTATATTGCTCTTCTGCATCAACGCCACCCTCTGTCTCAAAAGATTGAATCTGCGACAGCGTCAATGCCTGTTCTAGACGTTGCTCCATTCTCTGACTCATTCCCAAAGACATTCCAAAAAATTGGCTCATGTTTTCTCCGAAAATTTTGATATTAGAAGTTATTTAAATCTTTCGTTACTTTTTAGTAAATTCTTTCTTTACAATTAAATCTTCACTTCCGCCTTAATCGCGGTCGGCGCCTCGCCGCCGTGCCATGTGAAACGCGGCTTGACTCGCATAGGATAAATTCTTTCGGAGTTGTCGTCGAGAATTATCGCAGAACCCTTCAGCGAAGGCAAATCGTCGATTTGTTGCTTTATGTTTTTTAAAAGATAGGACTGCATTATTTCGTTCAAAGCTTCGATGTCCGGCTTTGCCGTTATCCTATGAGAAATGACGATGTCTGATTGAGTCATCACGTCTTTATGAATTTGTCCTGGCTGTTGTGTCGCCAAAACAAGAGATATTCCGGGCTGGCGACCCTCTCTTAAAAGTTGAACAAGAGCATCCGTTGCCGGCGTCTTTTCACCTCTCGGAAGAAACTCGTGCGCCTCGTCGATAAAAATCCAGACAAGAGGTTCTTTTCTCGTTGATTTGTATGAAAGATATTGATAGCCGTGTTGTAATGATTCTATCTCTTCTTCTTTTCTTGCGTCCATTCTCGACTGGAATATTTTTTTTGAAAGCAAACTTATAACCAAAGCCCTGACGTTGAACGCGCCGATTGAGCTATAGACAGAAACGTCAAGGATAGTTGTCTTGCCTGCGTTTATCAAATCAGAAACCTCTGTTCCTTTTTCTGTCCTGGAAAAAATTCCCCAACTTTCTGCGGCAGAGAAAAGTGATGAGACGATTTCTTTCGTTTCTTTCGACGATTTTCCGTCGCGCTCTATTTTTTCCTGTATTTCTTTTATTGTGAAACTTTCTTTCTCGTCTTTCATTTTTGTGAGTATTCTCTCCAACAGAACTCCGTGCAGGGAAGTCATTTCCAAATTGAAGAGTGATATCCAATCTTCTGCTTCCAGCTCCGAAGGTCTTAAAGCGAAAGTGTCGTCGAAAGGAATTCTGTTCTGTTCGTATTGTACTGCTTTTCCTTCCGGTATGAAAACCTTCACAGGAAGATCCTTGCTTTTCAACTCCCAGTTTTCTAATAATTCTTTGTCTTTTTCGTTTTTGTATTTCATAGTCCAGAAAATTCCCATTGTGTCAAATATCAACGGGGCGATGTTTCTGGCGGCGTCTCCTTCGAGTCCTGATAATTCCTCTGCTATGACGCCAAGTGAATAGCTTTTTCCGCTGCCTCTTTTTCCAGCGACGAGAATTACGTGAGAGCGCGCTACATCCATCCAGATTTTATTTGAGAGCGGCGTGTAGTTCCCCATGTTTACATAGGCCTTGCCGAGGTAAATCAAACCATTGTTGCCGAATTTTTCCCTGTCTGAAATGTCTCTTCCCAGGATTATATCGTTTGGCATTTCATTTAATGGAGAAAGAGATTATTAATTGTTGCGGTTTCAGCCAAACTTTCGCTTTCCTCCGCCACGATTAAAAGGTCTCTCCTGGAAATATACTTTATAGGCCTGAATTGTCCAGTACAAGTCAATCAAATTAACCAGCTCCGTAGGATTATGCAGACAACCTACAGGCACACCGATGTCGACGGAAGGGATGTTTTGTCTTGCAAAAATGTCTGCTAAAGTTCCGGAAGTCCTGCCATGACTTGGTTTAACCGGATTTCCGATTATCTGAAAACGTTTATGTGCAATTTTCTCACTCCTTCCAAGAGTTTCTTCGAACAAGCTCATAAAGTAATCAATATCACAACTACGCACAGTATTTCCCTCAGGGGTTTCCGACGCATAAATAAAAGGGCCGTGGCAAAACTTCGCAATGTTGCCTTGATCTATACTTTCATTCTGGCTCTCGAAGAACATTGATGCTACGTCTGTATCCGCAGAAATTGCGGGATAGCCCTTCATTATGTTTCTATCCAACTGATCTTCTAAAATAAAGTTTGACTTTCTCGAAGATTTTGATAAAGCACTAAGTGCCTCGCTTAACACTCTTCTAAAAAATCCAAGATAAGCTGTGCTCGGACCTGAACTCCCTATCTCTTCTTTGTCCAACCCAAAGACAAAACAAGGAGAGGTTGGTTTTGAGTCCAGCAAAGCTTTTACAGCGGCGTAAACTCCTACTCTATCATCTTGTCCGTATCCAGTTATAAAATCTGTTCCTTTTATTCGACGAGCCCTCTCATCTGGAATTATATGGGAGTTTATTCGCGCAAATTCCGCTTCGTGTTCTATCCCAAAAGCTTTGTAAACTTCGCGAACTGAATTTAAACCAGTTGCAATTTTCAAGTCATCTAAAGAAATTTTTTGGTCCCCATTCTTAACGTGCAGACTATATATCGGAGTAAAGCATTGTATCTCAACCTTCCGTTTTTTTCCTTTCTGTGTTTTTAATCCTATCAGGCGGACATTTCTTCCGGCCCATTGCGACGGCTCTATTTCGCCGTAAGGTTGAGTATCCAGCAAAACACTGGATGTTAAAATTGTCTCGTTCTTTGAACCCTCAAATAGAGTCGGAGAAACTTTCAATTTCAGGCAGGGAGAGTCCACATGGGTCAAAATCAAACGCAGACCTCTGTTCAACCTGTTTGGTTCTCTTCCCGGATGGACAAGAGCAAATGTGTTGGCTTCGCGACTTGTAACGAAAAACGGCTGTCTATCTTGAACACCAGAGAGATAACCTTTTTTCTTTGCCATATCAACAACATTATGGACAACTTCAACAGGAACCCGCGACCTCCGTAAAAAAGTTAGATATTCAGGAAAAATTTCTTCCTCAAGTTCTCTTCTTCTGATTGAGCCAAAATTTTCAGCCGCCGGCGCAGGTCTTACCAAATCACTGAACTCATAACCAGCTTTAAGATAATCGGTCATTTAACTTCTATAAACGGGGAATTTAAAACAATGCTTATTCTATAAAAGATATGTCTTTTTCAGTGAATATGATATAGTAAACCAACTTATAGCAACTGACTTAAATATAGTCCACAAATTTAATCTTTCGGTTGCTTTATTGGTGGACTACGTCAAGAACCCTCAAAGATTTCGGGTTCTTGAGCGCATCCAAGAATTCAACTTTCAGAATTCTTGGTGTTAGGGAACCAACAC
>JACQLL010000007.1 GCA_016234025.1 Candidatus Pacearchaeota archaeon
AGAAAAAAATAAAATTAAGATTAAAGAATTTCCGGGATTTGTTTTTGTGTCTTTAAGAGAGGATTGACAAACATTTATTAACTTGACGTTTCATTTTTCTATATGAACAAAAAAGCAGGACTATTTTTGAGCGCGGTTGTTTTGACCGTTGTCTTTGTTGCAGGATTTATAGTCGGCTTGAGGACTGATTTCAAGTTTCTCGGACGTTCTATTCTTGAAGAGGAGAACGAAAAGCTGAATAATCAAATTGTAGAGTTACAGGATAAGATTGCGGAACTTCAATTAGAAGAAGGTACAGGCGAAGAGATTTGTCTCTCTTCAGGTGGTTCTTGGAGACAATTCACGAATAGTTGCGTTGATTACTGTCCCCTGACGGAAAACGAAGAGGTAGTTTGTGCGCAGGCGATAACAGAAGGATGCGACTGCGGGGAAGACATGTGTTGGAATGGGGAAGAGTGCGAAGCTGGTTAATATGTCAAAACATCGTCGACAGAAACGCCAACTTTTTTGATTTCTCTTGCTAAAATTTCAGATAGTCTTTGTGTGTCTCTTTCTGTTATTCCCCAACCTCCTGTAAAAGATTTTAGCACAAGATTGTTGCCTCCGTCAAGATAACAAGTTCCCCGCGAAACTATTTCTCCTTTTATTTTAAACCTGTTTACAAGGTGTTCTTCGCTTCCTCGTCCTAAATAAATAGCCAATACGTCCTCTGTCTTTCCAACTATGAATCTATGAACTTTATATTTAGGATTTTCCTCTGCATATTTTAGTCCTTCAGAGTAAACGTCGATTGCTCCTATAATGCATTCCGTTTCCATGATCTCCTCGATGTTTGAAAGTTTATAAATATTTAGGCTTATAGTAAACCAACTTAATTCTTCGGTTGGTTTACTAGACAGCGGAGCAACAAAAGAGCCGAAAGACTTTGTTGGTCTGCTGTAGTTTTTGCTGTTAAAGTGTGCTATTATAGCAACTGACTTATAGTCAACCAACTAAGTTCTTCGGTTAGTTTCGGTTGGTTGACTATTTAGGGGACCAATTTGCGACCGAGAAATTAAATTGGTTCACTATAAATAACTCCCCAAATTGTCAGTTGCTATACATAATAAAAACTCTGGTGAAGTGTTAAAAGTTCAGCAAGAATTAACAAAAACCTTTAAATAATTCGCTTTCTGTTTTAATTGATGGCTTCGAAAAGTGTTGTTGTGATTTCCGTCGTGGTTCTTGTTGTCATTGTCTTGGTTGTTTTCAGGATGACGAACAACGCTTCTGCCGAGACGGGTAAATACAACGAGTTTGCGCAATGTTTGACGGACAACGGCGTGAGAATGTACGGAGCGTGGTGGTGCCCGCATTGTCAAAACCAGAAGAAGATGTTCGGCGACAGCTGGGCTAACATAAATTACGTCGAATGTTCGCTGCCAAACAAGGCGCAGACGCAGGAATGCACGGACTTAGGAATTGCCTCGTATCCAACTTGGGAGTTCGGCGGCGGAAAACGCTCGCAGGGAGAGCTAAGTTTCAGCGCCTTAAGTTCAGAGACAGGCTGTGTGTTGCCTGAATAGTATAAGAGTGTGTAACAATATTTAAATAACGAATGTGTTATAATAAACAATGTTCAAACTTCCGGGAAAGAATTCTCAAACAAAAATGAAAGGAGGTACAAAATGAAAAAGTTACTAAAAAAGAAAGTTAGTATTTTTGGCAAAGAGGTTTCGCTGATGTTGTTGCTTGTCGTCGGTTTTGCGGCGCTCGGAACAGCGGCTTTGGTGCCTTACCTGTCTAACTCTATCCTTGGGACAATCGTAGTTGACAGCCCGCTTTCGTTGGTACTCAACCCGCTCACAAGCGAAGGAATTGTTATCGACCAAAACCAAAAAGCTTACACTGTTAACGTTGTCGGCGGAGAAAGTTTTATCGTAGGAACAACTCTCGAAGTTCTTTCGGCAGAACCAATAACAGGACACTTGATTGAGATGCGAGTCGATGATTTCGACGGCGAGGGCTTTATCGTTGATTACACAGATAACTTAGGAACAAACCTTTTAGATATTGAAGCTTGCGCTCCTGATATCCCTGATGGAAACGCTTACTACTACATTGCAGAACCAGCAGAACTTCCTGCAGAAACAATTATTGAAGGAGAGACAACAATTGAGACAGCGCTTAACATCCAGCCAAATACATACGAAGCTGAAACAAGAGTAATCTTAGGAAGCGAAAGAGCTTGCACGGCTGAATAAAAAAATTTATTTTTATTTTTTCCTCTTTATTTTTTAGAGGAGTGAAGTGAAGGAGAAAAGTGAATAAGAAAATAATAACACTCGGAATTGCATTAGTTTTTTTAGTCGGGGCTGTCTCGGCTTCTTTGGTTCCGTTCATTTCTAATTCTGTTACAGGCACGGGAGAAATAAAAAGTCCTGTCTTTTACCTCGACGGCTCGGTCATACCAATCGGTCAGTACGGAAATGTTGTTTACAGGAATCTCTCTGTGAACGCAATACCTCAAGAAGAAAACGAGACGTTTTTATTCGACGGGAATCGTCTCTTGTTTATTTCCTCGCCTTTAGGAATCGAGGACTTTTACGAAGCGAAGTTTACAATCACCTTCTGGGCGAAGACAAACCATCCGACGAACCTTCTTATGATTGAGGTAAAGAGAGTTGTTCCACGAGGAAGTGAAAATATGATTTGCAAAACCGACGACGCTTTAATTTATTCGACTGAATACAAGAGATACATTGTTTCGTGTTCTTCAAATGGAGAGATACAATTTGACGACGACGACGCTTTCGCAATCGAATTTACTGGCGCCGGAGGTTCTTCGGAGTACTGGATAAACACAGGCAAGGAATACGACGGAGAATATTCAAGAATGGAGGTAACTCCAGGATGAAGTTTAAAATTTTATTATTTCTGTTTATAATTTTGTTAGCTACTCAAGTAATACCTGCACAGGAATCAACAGCGACGATAACTAATTTCGAAATCGTGCAAAACATTTCTGATTTCATCGCAGGCGACTCGACGACTTCTGTTTTCAAGTTTGACTATCCCGGCGACTTGGAGAACGACTATAACGACGCGCCTCTCGTCGTCAAAATAAATATCAGCTCTCTGAATCATCATTTCCCTGTTGCAAAGGGCGACTTTGAAATAGAAATGTCTGCGCAGAAATACTGGCTTTTTGATTTGCTGCCGGTTGGCGAGCCGATTCCGATGCGATGCAAGGAGAATCCTCCGATAGAGTTCAAGCCGAGGGAGAGACCAGGAATTCAGTTTGTTATCGACGAAGTCCCCGACGGAGTTTTCTATTGTTACAACGCAAACTATTACATGCTTGATTTAGATTCTCAGACAAAAATCACGATGACGGTATCTTCTCACCCTGCGATTTATCCGGGCGACTACGAAGTTGTTTTGACTCTTTACGAGATGGAGCCGGACTTTGAAGGACCTGAAATAATTTTGGCGGAGCCACTCGGCGATATTGTTATCGGCGGGGAAAACGAGATAATCCCTGTTAAGTTAGATATATCGGACCTTTACAATTTGAACGACGACTCGGTAAAATACAAGATAGTCGACTTGGGAATTCCGTCGGAAGGCGGAGGAATTAATCAGACATACTATGATAGTGGCTGGATTAATTTAGAGTTAAACGAGACATCCGGACTTTACGAAGATGAGTTTAACGTGACGGAAAATGGATTAAATCAAAGCGGCTCTTATTGGCTTTATGCGAAAGCCGAGGACGTTCTTGGCAATGAAGGAGAGTTATAATGAAATTGACTATAACTTTCTTGGCTATTTTTTTTCTGATTAGTTTTGTTCAGGCGCAGGAAACAATTTGCGTTGACTTTGACGCGCCGAGCGCGCCTTCAAATATTCACGGTTCGGGCGAGGCAAATAATTTTCTTCTGCAATGGGACGCGGCCGTCGACGTTCCCGAATGCAGCGGGATTGATTACTATGAAATTCATAGAGACGGAGAGTTAATTGGTTCTTCAGAAGAAATTTCTTTCTTGGACGATAGCGTTGGAGTTGGAGAACACGAGTACGCTGTAAAGGCGATTGACAAAGTTGGCTTTGAAGCAGTTGCAGAAGTCATATTAAACGTCGGGCATCCTATAACTCAACCAACTTCGCCTGCGACAGGAGGAGGCGGTTCAGGCGGCGGAGGCGGCGGAGGAGGTTCTGTCGGCTCTGTGATTTCAACGGAAAATACAGACGAAGATAATTCAAATCAAGGTAGCTCAAATTCAGAAAGTGGAGATATTGGCTTAGCAATAGAAGAAGAAGTTAATTCTTCCGGGCAAGAGGGTGGCTTTTTATCGAGGATAACCGGTGCTGTGACAGGAGCGCTGCAGGGACAGACAGGACAGGCAATCGTTGTCGGTTTTATCGTCGTGGTCTTTGCCGCTTCTATTTTCGTAAGAGTCAAGAGAAGAAGGATGAAGAACCAAAATCTTTAAAAATTATCTTTATTCTAATGAGTATGCGGGAGTTCCGGAGTGGTCAAACGGGCAGGACTTAAGAAGTCGTTCGTTCGATAGAACGAAATAAGTCAGGAGAAATCCTGTGTGCTTAGTGCCTTCGTAGGTTCGAATCCTACCTCCCGCATCATATTCGAATGTTCGGGTCTGACAAAGCTTATATAGACGTGAGAGCGTCACAAATTATGCCCTACCAAAAGATCGATATTCACCCTCTTGATTTGGAGCATAGGAAAAGAGCATTCGAGAAAAAGGCTCCGCAAGAGGCCAAGCAAGTGTTTGACTTTCTCAGGTTAATGTCCCTAGGAGAAATAAACAAAGGCAAGGAAATAGGCGAAAGAAGGCTGATTAAATGCCTCTACACGTTTTCTCTTTTTATGCCCAGAATAAAAAAGCCATTCTCCCAATTAAACAAAGAAGACCTCAGGTTATTCATTGAAGCCCTATCAAATGATAAAATCAAAAGGTCTGATGGCAAGCCCTATTCTGACACCACTAAACAAGATCTGAAAATTCTCATAAAATCATACATTAAGTGGCGACTTCCCAAAAAGTATGCAGATTTAACTGATTGGATTGACACAAGACTAAAAAAGAAAACTCCGGATTGTCTGACAGAATTAGAGGTTGAAAGATTATATCTTAACAGCAAAAGCGATGAAGGGCGCTTCTTAATTGCCGTTCTATTTGATGCAGGAGCTCGAGCAGAAGAGTTTCTTAATATTCGCTTTGAAGACATTTCTGCGCCAACAGATAGCTTTCCTTATTATAGGATTCACTTCAAAGAAGAGTATAGCAAAACAGAGGGTAGAAATATAGGCCTCTATTGGAAGTTCTCAAATGAAGCCATGAAAGCCTATTTGGAAAGCTGTAACAAGGCAGACCCCAAAGCCCAGGTATTTCCAAAGAATTACGATGCTATCCGCATCTTCGTAACTCGCTTAGGCAAGAAAGTGCTTAACAGAAGGGTTCACTGTCATTTATTTAGAAAGTCAAGTGCCACATATTATGCGTCAAGAATGAATAGGCAACAGCTCTGCGTTCGCTATGGCTGGCGATTTAGCTCTGATATGCCTGACGTGTATATCAAGAGATCGGGTATTGATGAAGGCATGATTAAGAATGCAATCCACAACGAAAGCATGGCCAATCTGCGAAAAGACAATGAAGAATTAAAGACAACCGTGGCCACACTAGTTGGAGAGAAAAGAGAAATAGATCAGGAGATGTATAATATTGTTAGGAAAGAAGTCGCCGAACAAATTAAAAGAAAATTCGCTATTGCGAGTGTAAATTAAAGTAGAAAAATATACACAGAATCAAGTTCTTGGTAAACAGATTTTATTTTCTTATCAAATTCCTCTAGAAATTCTTTAGTAATTTCTTGTCGTCTGGGCTTCTCCTTGAAATAATCAATAACTATCGCCTTATCTTCAAGATGTGTATTCGTCCCATGAGCAAACATATCTCTTATGTCAATAACTTCCTTGATGTTGTTTAACAAATCAGAAT
>JACQLL010000091.1 GCA_016234025.1 Candidatus Pacearchaeota archaeon
ACTCAACTCGGCGTTCTCACTAAAAACCCTAATAATTATAAACATTCTCTTCTTCTCATTAAAATGGAAAAGAGAGGCGAACTAACTTCGACGCAAATAATAACAATACTTCTGACAATTATTGGTTTCGTCGTAGTCGTAATCTTTCTCCTGACAATCCTTGATTTCAAAAACACATCATTGGACGAAGTATGCCGATTGTCAATACTAACAAGAGCCACGACTCCGGACGCTCTGGAAAAATTCATTCCGCTAAACTGCGAAACGAAAAGATACTGTCTGACGACAACAGGAGAGGACTGCGTTCAGTTCATTGGAGAAAGCAACGTCGAGAAAGTAAAACTTCCTTCGGGAACTCTTGAAAACGGAAAAACAAAGGCTGCTCAAAAAATCGAAGAAATATCTGCCAACGCAATGTTCGACTGCTGGTCAATCACCGGAAAAGGAAGACTAGACATATCTTCGGGAGCGGTAAAAAATCCGACAAACATTTTAACAGACATATACTCTGTCGACGGCGCAAAACCAATCTGTCTCGTCTGTTCAAGAATCGCAATCGCAGATGACCTCGCAAAAAGAGAAGATATCTTAAAAGACGTTAATGTGAACGACTACTTCGGAAAACAAAAAGTCCCCGGTTCTGATTTGACTTACCTTCAAACGCTAACAGACAAACAAATAAACTCGTATCCAGCCGCATTCACCCAAGAACTCGGTAAAAGCTCTCCAAAAACAACAAACGAAATCGCAATCATCTTCACACAGATAATCACCGACGACAAAGCTCCAATACTTCAGGCAATAGAAAAAGGAACAAACACCGGAGTCTCGACAGCAGGAGGAATCTTGCTCGGACCGACGGGAGCTATCTCTCCGCTCAAGACCTTGGGACTTTCCGCCATCGCAGGAATCGTCTCATCGACGATTTCCGGAGGAATCGCATACGTTAAAGCAAAAGAAAACCAAGGCCTAGCAATAACGCATTGCGACAAGCTGACAAGTCCTGAAAAAGAAAGATACGGCTGTTCGGTCATCGCTCCTATTGATTACAATGAAGTCGAAACAATCAATCAGCTATGCTACAAAATCGAAGGAACCCCAAGCGCCGGCGGTTCATCTCTCGGCGCAGGCGGTGAATTCGGCGGAACGACATGAAATACAAACTTCCAATGAAAAATAAAAAAGCAAATATCCTCGAAGAAAATACTCTAAGCACGATAATCGCAGTAATCGGAATCCTCCTGATATTATTCGTAATTTACAAGGTCTACATAAAAATAAATGAGGACTCTGAAATAAACAAAGCCCGCACATTCGTCCAAAGCTTATCAGAGAAAATTAACGCTGTAAAAATAAATTCCCAAGAAAACATAACTCTGACAGGATTCAGCGCAGAAAAAACATGGTATATTCTCGCATTCGATAAAAACCAACTCGACAAACCGGACAAATGCCTCTTCGACAGCTGCGTCTGCGTCTGCCCTGGAGTTTCAACTGAAACATGTCAAAAGCAAGGACTATGCGAATCAGTCGAAACAGAAAAAATCACAATAAAAACAACATACATACCAATTCCTCAGAATCTAATTAAGATGGAAGTAACTAAGACAGAAAAAGAAATAACATTATTTAGTCAATTTACTAAAATAGAAGTTGACGAGATTATAAAGAGAGTAGGATGATGAACAAAAAAGCAGGCACAGGCGAAACTTTGAAAGACAACTTGATTTATTTAATCCTGTTGGTAATATTTTTCATCATAATGTTTTTCTTCGTCTTAAGTAAAGCAAATAGCGCGTCGCTCTGGTCAGACTATTACGCAAAAGAATTAACCAAAGTCATAAACAACGCAAAGCCAAACGACGAAGTAACTCTCAACTTTCACAAAGCAACAGAAATCGCACAAAAAAATTCAGTTCCATCCATCAGCGAAATTTTTACATTCGACAACTCACAAAACAAACTCTGCGTGAAACTCTCGCCATCAAGACAAACATGTCGCTTTTACTTCAACAACGTAGACATAACCAGCCCGGAAATAAGAATAGACATCTCATCTGAAAAAAATCTCCTATCCTTCCAAATCAAAGAGAAAACAAAATGAAAAACAAAGCCCAAGCAGGAAACATAACAATGATAGTAGTATTCGTCGCAATACTGATGATAATCGCATCAGGGATAGTAATAGGCATCTCTGCCTTCTTCTCTTCAGAAGACGCTTTTAGAAAAACCGACGCCGAAGTTCTAAACACGAAAATAAAAAACTGCTTTATTGAAAATTCTGTTTCGGAAAAATTAGACATATACGAACTCTGTTCGCTAAATGAAGAAGTAATAAAAAGAAATTACATAATCGAAATAAAACAAAACGGCGAAGCATTCTATAATTACGGCGACACTGAAAAATGCCTCCTCGGCGACGAGAATCAAGCATTTCCAATTTGCTCAACTTCAACTCTAAAAAAAGATGAAAAAACATTCACAATAACAACAGGAAGCAATCAACTTTCAAAAATAGAACAAAAATGAAAAACAAAAAAGCACAAACAGGAAAAATAATTGCATCTCTTGGGGTAATCGTGCCGGTGATTTTAATAATGACTTTATTTGTCAGCGCCTCTCTCGCAATCTCTTCTTTCAAAAAGGAGAACCAAAGAGTGGAATCTCCAAAAAATCAGATTGACTCTCTTCTGTTAAAAAAAATAACTCTTGACATTGAAGAGCAAAAAGAATTCCTTATCCTCGACGCCTATGTGTTATTAGACAAGAAAAAAATAGAAAAAGAACAATTCCAAGAAGCTCTGAAAACTCTCGTCGATGAGAAAAATCCCTGCCTCGCTTTAGCAAAAGGAAACTCTCCGTCGCCTGCAGGACTGGCAGGAGCCGAAGCAAACGACGACTTCGTCATAGAACTAAAAGAAGACGATCTCTACCTCGGAAACATCGGCACGACTCCTCTTTCTCTGATAAAATACAAGAAACTCTTGAGCCAGACGCAGGTAAAAACGACTGAAGATATTTTCATCGAAAGCTACATCGGAGAATGCCCAAATGAATAAAAAAGCCCAAGTCCCGGCTCTGTTCACAATTATAATAGCGATAGCCCTCTCTGCATCGGCGCTATATATCATCGTAACATCCAACAATAACCGCTACTCAAACTTAATAGAAATAAACAACCTGATAGAACAAACGCAATTCAAGGAGTTATACATAAAAGAGCAGGCAAAAATAATCCTCAACGAAACGATTAATTTGTGTCAATCATGCACTGAAAAAAACTTAAAAGAATTGTTCAAAGAAAAGTCCATAGAAAGACAAAACCTCTTCCACTACGACGGTGCAGGAAACTTTTACGCAAACATCAAAGAAGACAACTTAGAAATCAAAGAAGAGGAGAACTATAAGCTAAGCATTCCGGAAATAAAAATCGAATCAGAGATAAACCAAAACGAAATTCAGAAAAACTTCAATCTTTGCATTCTATTCGACAAACAAGGCGATTTTGTCGGATATTGCTGACTGCTAAACACATAAACTTTCGAGATTATAGTAAACCAACTTAATTCTTCGGTTGGTTTACTAGACAGCGGAGCAACAAAAGAGCCGAAAGACTTTGTTGGTCTGCTGTAGCCGCGGCGACTGGGATTTGTTCCGCCTGCCGTCGCCACGAGAGGATGGAAGAGGTGGTGGGCGGGGCCGAAGTTCCTCCAAAGCCGCCGCGCCGTCTACAAATCTCCGTCGCCGCGCCGTCTCCAAATCGGGCGCGGCTTCGAAATCCCGCAGCCGCAAGGTCGGCGGAGTAGATTAAAGCAGGCAGCGTTTATTCGTAGTCAATCTCACATTGCCACAAACTCTGCGGAGTAGATTAAAGCCAGTGGGATTATTTCATAGAGAGTTCGAAATTCCGCAGCCGCAGAAACTGCTGCTAAATTTAAGTTGGCGAAGTTTATTCTATCCACCTCGCATTGCCGCAGCCGCAAACTCTGCGGAGTAAATTAAAGTCAAAGAAAAACATTTATAAACAATGTTTGATATTGATTAAAATGAAAAAGAGAATGAATAAAAAGGCTCAAGACCTCTCAATCGGAACACTCATCCTCATCGTCCTCGGAATAATAGTTCTCGTTCTTTTAATTTTAGGATTCTCTCTCGGCTGGAGCAACCTCTGGGAAAAAATAAACATCTTCGGCGGCTCAAGCTCAATCAGCGACATCGTAACCGCCTGCAATCTTGCAGTCACCGCAAACTCGAAATTCTCATACTGCCAGGACTTTAAAGAAATAAAACTCGACGGCGAAACGCAATATCTAAACTGCCAGGACTCGAGAGTCCAACCAAACCTTGACTCTTCGGTAAACTGCGACGTTGAAGGTCTGACAGACGCAAAAGATATTGCTGAATGGCAATGCTTAAAACTTCAGCAACAAAATAAGCTGAAAGCAAATACAAAAGTAAACGGCTTTACTTGCACAAGCGAATTTAACATAGACCTTGAATAAGCCCATGAACAAAAAAGCATTCGACTTGTCAATCTCGACGCTCGTGATTATCGTCTTGGGAATTTTAGTTCTCATCGGAGTTTCATATATGCTAACAAAGGGTTTCAAAAATCTAAACTCTTCAACAGAACCTTTCCTCGACACAACACAAACAAGCGCAATCAAACAGGCATGCTCGCTCGCCTGCTCAAACGAAGACAAGCTGACTTACTGCTGTAAAGAATATGAAATAGACGATAAAAAAATTCAATGCGGCGATGAAAGATTGGGAGTGGGTTGTGGTTTGAGGTGCGAAAGATTTTCTTGCTATAATAACCAGTCCTTTGATGAGATAGCAATAGGAACATATCCACATCCTAATTCGGTTCAATTAACTTCTGCTCTTGTAAATCACTATGGAGAAAAAATAGGTAGATGGGCAGATGGAAATTGTTTAATGATAACGATAGATAATGAAGTTATTGTGCGTAATTACGGGAATGCAGGGGGTTGCGATTCTGTTGGATGGAGTGTAACATTGGAACCAATCTTAGAACAAATTATCGAAGATAGCTCATGCAACTTAGATGAATTGGATTCAAAAATTAAAAATCTTTATTATTCTACAACTGAAGAACAATTTTCACAAAATTTTGATTGTTTAGGTACAATTGAATTTTTTGAAGTCGGTTGGGGTCCAGAATAAAATGTCCCACGACGACCCAACTCAAAGAAGAAAGACAAAACGCGACAAAAAAGCTAAAAGAAGATATAAAATTTACAAAAAAGGAGGCTCGCACCGGACAATGAAAATCAAATTGAAAAACGAAAACTAATTTCTGCTCTTAACCACTTCTTCCAAAATCTCCAAAGTGTAAGCCAAGACCAAAGGACCGATAATAAAACCAAAAATTCCAAAAATAGAAATTCCTCCAAAGATTCCAAGTAACATAACAAAAGGATTTATCTTCGACTTGTCTCCCAAAATTTTCGCTTTCAAAACAGAATCAATCAAGACACTCAAAGCCAATCCAACAACCAAAACTCCTCCTGCAGTAAAATAATTCTTCACAACAAGATTATAAATCAAAAGAGGAATCCAAACTACCGCCGGACCTAGAGCAGGAATAAAGGCAAAAAAGAAAATAAGCAAAGACAAAAGTAAAAACGAATCAATTCCAAGAAAATAAAAACCAAGTGAGCCGACGATAAACTCTATAAAAGCAATAAACAAAGTTCCGTAAACCAAAACATTCGTTATTCTGGAAATGTCCCTGCTAACCTCTTCCTTATCCTTGAAAGGAATGAAATCTTTCAAACGAACGGCGAGGCCATCCCAATGAACAAGAATATAATACATTCCAAACAAGCTGATTAAAACAGAAATCAAAAAAGAAGGAGCCCGATAAACCGCAGAAGTTAAAAAAGAAACAAAAATAGAATCCTTCCCTGAAAAATCTTCCGGACTAATATCAAACTTATCAAGCAGAGGATAAGACGAAATTTTCCCGAGGATATTCTCGAAATTTCCTCCGCTCAAATAAACTTGCGCCTGCTGCAAAGCACTTCCCAAGACCAAAGCAATGGGCAAAATAAGAATTAATAAAACCACAAATATAGAAATCAAGGCAGCACCAAATTTACCAAAAGGTTTCTGAATTCTAATGAACAAAGGTCTTACCAAATAAGCAAGAATAAAAGCAGAAATCAAAGCAATCAAATAATTTTTCAAAATCAAATAAGACAAAATTACCAAAACAATAACAACAGCCCAGAAGAAATATTTCTCATAATCTCCCTCGTATCCAATCTCTCTCTTTCTAAAACTTTTCCCAAACATAAAACTAAAAAAATAAGAAGCTTAATAAAACTTCTTGTCTTAACAAAATAATGAACGAACATTATTTCCTCTTCGCCATCGCGCTTCTCTGGACTCTCTTCGCAACAATCCAAGACATCAAACATCGCGAAGTCGCAAACTGGCTGAACTTCTCGCTTCTTGCATTTGCTTTGTCTTATCGCGCTTTCTACTCAATCTCAACAAAACAATATCAATTCTTTCTCGTCGGAATTCTCGGCTTCGGAGTTTTCTTCATAATCGCAAATATACTTTACTACTCAAACGTCTTCGCAGGCGGCGACGCAAAACTCCTGATGTCCTACGGCGCAATCATTCCCTTCACATCATACATCTCTGTTCCGATTATAGCTCTGTTCTTCACGCTTCTCCTCCTGACAATCGGCGCCGGCTACAGCATCGTTTACAGCGTCGGAATAATCTCGAAAAATAAAAAGAAATTCCTGAAAGAACTGGAAACAAAAATCAAAAAAAACAAAACTCTCCTGACTCTCTCCTTAATCGTTTTTTTAATTTCAATAATACTAACAACCAAAAGCAAAATATTCGTCCCGCTTGCACTAACCTCTATAATACCTGCGATTTATCTCTACTCGTCTTCTCTGGAAAAATGTATGATTAAACTCTACCCTCCTTCAAAGTTAACAGAAGGCGACTGGCTGGAAAAAGACGTGAAAATCGGAAGAACAACAATCAAAAAAACAGTTCACGGCTTGACAAAAAAAGACATCGCATTCCTAAAAAAGCACCGCCGCTCCGTCTTCGTCAAAGAAGGAATTCCTTTCACTCCTGCATTCCTGATTTCTTTAATAGTCACGATAATTTTGTTTTTGAAATTCCCTGACTTTAGTTTTTTCTTGTTGAGGTTCTAAGTTTCGTAGGTAACAATCAATTTCGGTCGCTTCTCGGAATCAGGATCATTCACGCCGTACATATCCAATGCGTCTCCGCCACCAACTGGTTCAATGTTAAGGATATCATTGCCGGTACGCAAACACAACATTGTCCAGTCATTTAGTTTAATGAAAGAAATTCCAGTATTGTCAAGAATAAACTCATTTCTCTCATCCACAATTATATCATCCATATCAAATTGACCTCCAGTCTCTGAATTATTTAGAAATCCACATCTCTGATAGTCAGAATTTGTTAATGACATTGGGTCTAATTGCGTTGACTCTAATAACACGATGTAGTCCTCGCTATCACCATCATCCGATCTAATATACCATGGATATCCAGACAGCTTCGCCTCAATAATATTTCCAGATATAGACAATGTGTCAAATGAAAAAAAGCTTCTATAGTTATAATACTTATTTCCACCAATATGAGACGCTACACGTGGAGTTCCAAATATATTGCCATTTGGAGAATCTCTGACGTACTGCCATGTATCTGCTTGGCCAAGAAATAAAGAATCATCTAAAGAAGCTTCAATTATCGCCGTGCATGTTCCGTCTCCGTTGTCGATGTGATTTACTGGGCAATTAGATTCTGTTTCTTCGCTAGTATAAAGGCCCGTAAGTTGTTTGTCATGATGGAATCTTGGCCATTCTTGGTTTTCCTCAACATATGGACTGTCAGTTTCCCAAATATAAATTGAGCCACGATTTTTATATTTTTGTTCCACAAAGTCGAATTCATTGTTTGAACTTGTTATGATTTCGACTAAATTATCTTGGTCTAAATCAAATAATACTGGAGCAGAACTTGCGCCAGTTTCAGATATTTTAGGATACCCTTCTAAGAGGTTGCCGTTCACATCAAAAGCATAAACCCTACGATTACTTTCAGTAGATAAACCTATCCCCCCATTATTAATACTTCCAAATGAACTATGAAATTTATGCGATCCAGGATAATTAACATAAACAGGCCAACCATTTAAAATATTTCCCTGTTTATTAAAAAGATAAATTTTTCCAAATCCATTAGCAGCAATTTCTAAATCATCATTTTCATCAATATCGACTAACGATACACTTAAGAGAAAACTGCCCATTTCTACGGGCCAGCCAGTTAAATATTGCCCATTTTTGTTAAGAACATGCACGCCACCATAATTAGTATCAAAGGTTCCTTGGTAGTATAATGCAAAAATAATGTCATCGTTTCCATCATTATCAACATCTCCCACAACAGGCGAATTAACTGGTAATCCTGGAACATCTATAGGCCAACCATTGACCAGAGTTCCATCCTTGTTATAAACATAAACTCTTCCTTCATTAACAAATTCTTGTTGTTGCTCATCATAGCCTCCGTTAATAATGGTAGCAACAACAATCTCTAAATCACCGTCCATATCAAAATTTCCAACTGCAGGCGTAGAAAAATATTCCCAGGAAGTGGCGTAATAATTATATTGGCCTAAACTCATGCTTGAAAGAACAACTCCCTCTTGACTAATAATACAAAGTTTGTTTTCTCCATTAAATGCATTATTATTTTTTAATATTATTTCAGTTTGACCATCTTTGTCTAAATCTGCAGCCATCACATTTGAAAAATAACTTGTTCCACACTCTTCAATCTGCGAATTAAATAAAATAGAACCATCGCCATTAAAGGAGTAAAGATAAAGTTTCGCATTTTCAACTAGAGGAGGGAAGATTATCTCATCGTATTCATCGTCATCTAAATTAACAAGAACGAGATCCTGATAGTTTTTTGCTGCATCTTCTAGTGCAACCACAATACTTTGCAGGAGATTACCTTCTTGATCGTAAATAAGGACTTTTTGCTGATTGCCCATAAAAGGAACAACAACCTCCTCATTATCGTCTCCTAATACATTACCTATTGTCGTCTGGAGATAGCCTGGCCAAATGAGATATCCATCTTGACCGGAATCAAAATTAAGTCTTACTGGCCAACTCTCTTTTAACGTTGTATCAACATTAATTTTCTCTACCTCAACAGTATCTCGGATTCCATTAAGTAGTTCAACATAAGCAATAATTAATAGCGTGCCATCTTCTGTTAAAGTATTTGCCAACAATCTTGCTTCAAGAACATTTTGATTGTCTATAACTATCCCATTATTTGTTGGTGGTCCGTCATTAAAAGAATATTCCACATAAAAATTATCAATAGGGTAATTGAATATATTTTCAAGTCTAATTCTTAAATCATTTTTTGGATTTATAGTATCATAATTAAGCGGTTCTATAAACTTAAATTTATTAAATTTGAAATAACCATAATCATCATAGTGATTATTATTTTCATCATGAACTCTTAATCTTATAATACTTGGGCTTGATAGGGTAAGCGAGTCTAAGTTCTCATACAAAACGCCATTTGCAGGAATAGAACCAGAACTTGTTATTAAAGTCCAATCATCTTCATCTAGTTCAGATAAAGGTAAATCAGGAGCATGAGACAATTCATAGTATTCAAAGTTATTTCCCTCTATTTTTCCAGTTATGTCAATTTCCAAAGAATCTTGTTCAATGGCATCCAAAGCAACGATTATCGGCTCTTCAGAAAACACAGAGTTCATTGCATCAACAACGCCAAAACCTTGAGTAGTAACTTTTTCTCCATTCGGCAACAACTCAGCAGTATTTTTTATAATTGTTTTAATCTGCTCTGAAGTATAACTTGGATTCTTTTGTTTTATCAAAGCCGCTAATCCAGAAACATGTGGAGCAGCCATACTTGTTCCAGAGATAGCAATGTGTCCTTCAAGTTCAGGACTACATTCTTCTCCGCCCTCAAGCCAATTATCCCATTGTGCTGCACAAATCTCTAACCCTGGAGCAACAATATCTGGTTTAATTATCGCCTCCCTGATTTCATTTTCATCTTTCCAAACAACGGGACCTCTTGAACTGAAGTAAGCCATTTCTAAATTCTTGTCAACGGCTCCAACAGTAATTGCTCGTCTTGCTGTTCCGGGACTCAATATTGTTTCTTTGTATGGCCCAGAATTTCCAGCAGAAATGACAGCAACAACTCCAAGGTCAACAACATTATCTATAGCTAAAGATACATCATCATCGGGATCTCCACCGCCTCCTAAACTCATACTAATCACATCCAAGTGATCTAAAAAATCTCCGTCCTGGTTCGGGTCAGCGCTTCTCTCGATGGCTGCGATAATGTCGCTATCCGATCCGCTGCCATATGAACTTAAAACCTTATAACCAACGATACTCGCATCAGGTGCAACACCTTTCAAGACTCCGTTTCCAGCAGCAGTAGCAGCAACATGAGTGCCATGCCCATAATCATCCATGGGGTCTCTGTCAACAATGTCTTCAGGATCATTATAATCCCCATCTCCATTGACATCCTGGCTATTTACAAAATCAAATCCATCAATGACTTTATCACAATTTCCATTCAAAAATTGCTGTGTTGTACAACTTCCTAAATCTTCATGAGTATAATCAACTCCTGTATCAATTATTCCAATTGTAATTCCTCTTCCCGTTAAGCACAAAGCACCCCCTCCAGTGTACGCCTTTGTATAATCTATCTCATCTCCAGAAAAAACTAAACAAGCTTCAACCTCCTTCGTTGCTGCTCCTGTTAGTCCATTGCCCCCGACATTTTCACATTCATTTCCACCAGGCCTACAATATTCCCAGACATCATCTGCGTTTATCAAAGGAACAGAATCCATCAAAGTTGCGTAAACTTTGTAATTAGGACTTACTTTATAACCTTCGCTCTTTAATCTTTCAACATCTTCTTTCTTTAGTTCATTAACAACAACCGCATTAATAACCTTAGTAAATCTATTCTTTATTTTAACATCGGAATTAATCTGCAATAATTTTCTCTTGGTGTTATCCTGCTCTTTTGTAATCTTAGTCTTCTGCTTGTTTAATTTTTCTTGTAGGTTTGTAGAGAGTTTATTTTTTTTGTAAGTAACAACTAAAGGTTCTTCATTCAATCTGATTATATAGCCGTCATATTTTTGTTGTTCTAATTCTTGAGAAAAAACAATATCGTTTCTCAACAACAAAGGATTAAAATTCTGATTACCATAAGGAAAAATGTCATCCCTTTGTCCTTCTTCTAAAAATTCAAGATATGCGTAATTAAAAAAATTGTTAATCTGTTTTTCGTCTAATCTTCTTTCTTCTATTGTCGGAGCAAACCTCAACTCTTTATCAAAAACAAAAAACTCCAATGCTGAAAAAACCAACACAAAAGAAACAATTAATAAAACTCCTACAACTCCTTTTTTCATTCTTTATTAAAACACTGGGGCTATATAAAAATTTCCATAAATCAGGCCACTCTTCTCCGCAACTTCAAGACTTTTTCTTCCCTCTGCGGTTTCTTTATCCTGATAACCTCCGGCTTCTTAACAACTCTTAACAACTTGTAAACCTCTTCCATTTCCTCCTCGCTCGCGTCATATCTCGGAGAATTAACGCTCAACGGCTTGTCATAAACCGGAATCACGTTCACTATCGCCTCGCCGAAAGAACTCTCTGTCTGTATCTCGCACGAACTCGCCTTCAGCTTCAAAGAAATCTTCCCCGCAATCTTCTTTGCAAAACTAAAAGCAGAACCCGGCAGAAACTTACTGTCTCCAATCGCCTTCTTTGGAATTAGAATAATATGCCCCTTTGAAATTGCTTTTTTCGAAATAATCGCAATAACCTCTTTGTTCTCATCTATTTTCTTACTCGGTATATCGCCGTCGACAAGCATTCTAAAAATTCCTTTCTGGCTCTGCGTCTCGCCACGCCGTTGAAAACCCTGCCCTCTTTGCTGCTCAATCATCGCGGCAATCGCCTCGTCAGTCATCGAATTCAACTGCTCCTGTGCCTGCTCTCTCTGTCCCTCCGGAAGCCGATTAATCTGCGCCTGCAACTGCTTTCTTCCCTCGAGGATTTCTTCACTGCTAACAACCATCACCATAATAAAAAAACGACTTTTATATAATTATTGAATCTTCTTTTCCCATGAAAATATAGTCCACCAATTTAATCTTTCGGTTTTCTGAAGCTTCGTGAGAAGCGAAGATTAGAGAACTTCGTTCTCTTTATTTATTGGTGGACTACGTCAAGAACCCTCAAAGATTTCGGGTTCTTGAGCGCATCCAAGAAT
>JACQLL010000092.1 GCA_016234025.1 Candidatus Pacearchaeota archaeon
CATCAGAAAACAATATTATGTTTATGCCCACGAGAATTAATTGGACGCAGCCTCATGCCACCAGTCTATAGCGAGCCAGCCGCAAAAATTGGCGAGCGGTGACTGGTGGTGGTTGACACCCACTCAGCCATTTCTGGTTGTTCGGCTTGTTCGAACAGCTTACCCAAATGTCTTTTTTCTCTTTTTGTATCATCATAGGATCGTGTATGTCTATGTTCGTATTGTTGATCGATAAACCAGCTAACAATATGTTCTGCGGTTCCAATTTGCTTTTCTCTTTGAAGAAGATGTTCTGCTGCTAAAGCAATGTTTCCGCTTCTTTCTGCTTCTCTTGCTAGCTCACCAAATCTTTCAGCTTCAGATTTATATCTGTTGATTATTTTTACTACTTCTGGTTTTTCTCCTCGGTCACAATTTCTTTCCATAGCATTAATTAAAGTAAACATCTGCTCTGCATAAAGTTTTAGTCTTTCGTCTTCTATTTCCAATTCTGCAGCAGTCTCTGCAACTCTCTCGTCTAAAAGTTGAATTCCTCTCTGCCTAATTGTTGCACCATAAGATTGCAATAACAAAGGCATCTTTTCTGTTCTCGATCTATTATCTAGGGAGACCCCTCTTAATCTATAATTAAAAACTTCTCGTAAACTTGGGGCTCCTACTTCTATTGGCGCAAAATCTCTATCGTTTCCTTCGTAATTTAAACCCAACATAAATTCCCAAGCACGTTCTCTACTGGGATTATCATCATCACTTTGCATTAATGCTCGTAATGTTACCTCTACATTTGGTTCATCTCTATGCTCTCTAATGATCCAATGCGTTACTTGATCTCCTAACTCTGGCTCACAAGGCTGTTTTTCTTGTCTGTGAAAGAAAGCTCGCGTTTCCATCTGATGATTTCCGTAGCCTGTGCTCACATCAAAGGTTTTTGTAAATCTATGTCCACTATAAACTCCCCAAGATCCTAAACCAGAGTTAAAAAGTAATTCATCAAATTTTCCAAAAAAATCTTTTGCTCTTCGTGAGTATTTAGGAAAACTACTAACAGTTTCAGTTACATCTGCTGCCCAATTACGTGCACCATATTCTAGTTGGTGTTCGTGTTGTCTATTTTCAGACCATGCTAAACGTCTAACTACTCTTTGAATTAATCCTTCTCTTCCATTCTCATTTTGTCTTGCGTTTTTCATTTTCTTTATCTCCATATTTGTAATTACTTAACAGTATCACTATAATTAAATCTTTGTTATAATATATTGATAACAATTAAATACTAGAAAATCTTAAACAAAAGATGGAACTCTCAAAAATTGAAGAGCTTGGCTTAACTAAACACGAAGCAACGGTTTACAAGGCACTTCTCGAACTCGGAGAAACAAAAACCGGCGCAATAGTAAAAATAACGACGCTCCACAGGGTCTTAATTTACGACGCTTTAGAATCTTTAATAAAAAAAGGTCTTGCATCCTACGTTATAAAAGAAAACATTAAATATTTCAAGGCTGCTGACCCGGAAAGGCTTTTAGATTTTCTTAAAGAAAAACAAGAAACAGCAGAAGAATTAATTCCAGAACTAAAGACGATTCAGAAAAAAAGTCTCTCGAAACAATCTGTAGAAATTTATGAAACTGTGGTAGGATTAAAGTCCGCATTTAGAAATATGCTCAAAGAATTAACTTCAAAAGACTATCATTACGTTTTCGCATCCGGAAACATGGCAGAAGCAGTTGGAGATTATTATTACAGTTATCAAAAAGAAAAACATGAAAAGCATATCGTAACCCATATTATTTATGACGTTTCATTCAGACAAAAAAAAGAGGTAATCAAAATTACATACGGAAAGATTAGATTTTTTCCTCTTGGTCCTTTCCCGACAGATACATGGATTTACAAAGACAAAGTTTTGATTGTAAATTATACAACTAAACCTCCAGTCGCAATTTTAATCACGAGTCAAGAAACAGCAGATTCCTACAAAAGAATTTTTGAAGGTTATTGGAAACAGGCAAAAGTGTAAAATCTTTATTTTTTATCGATTTTACCAACCGCTAAGTTAGCAATGCCCACCAAAGAAAACTTTATAAATAATATGATTCTAAAATTATGATGAAAAGAACATTTATTTTATTCGCTGTTTTAATGGCGCTCCCTTTGATTTCGGCTGCGACCGAGATAAATGTAAGGACGCTTCCAAATTACGACGTGAGCATTTTTGTTTTAGACCCGACACAGGTTTATTATCTTCTTGATAGTTTTCATTTAACTGCCGACGGAAATGGTCTTGTTTCTGCTGTTTACGAGGGAACTGAAGAGAAAGTCAAGATTAACGTTAAAGTTTTCCAAGATGATACCACTTTAATCTTAGAGAAGTTTGACTCTTTTGACACCGGTTTTCCTCTTTATCTTCAAGTTATTCCCGATGATGTTTTGAGGGACTACAAGAAATTAGACGATGAGAAAGCTGCGGCGGAAGCGGCGGCTGCTGAAGCGGCTGCGCAGGCGGAAGCGGCGGCTGCTGCTGCAGCAATTGAAGAAACAGAAACAGCTCCGGAGGAACCAGCATCTCAAGGTTTGAGCGGCTCCTCTATATTTAACGGCGAAGGAGGATTCCCAAAAAGTGTTTATTTCATAATCGGCGGAGCTGTTTTGATAATAATAGTCATATTCATTCTGAAAAATAGAATTAGTGCAGTTTCAGGATTGCTGTCAATACCGCGCACAGATAAGAGAAAGGATTTGAACTTCTCTGAAACAAACGGGAGTTTGGGAAAAAAGAACAGAGAAATTGAAAAAGCTGAAAGGAAGATAAAAGAGGTGCAGATGGAAATAAACCGCCTGAAAAATCAGGACAAAATCGAAGCTGCTGAAAGAAAGATTGAACAGGATAGAATAGAGTTAAAGAAATTGAGAGAAGGCGGTTGAGTAGATTGCAGATGGGGTATTTCTAAACTCCGCAAAGATTCTCTTCAATTTTCAAAAGTTCATCTTTCTTCTTC
>JACQLL010000093.1 GCA_016234025.1 Candidatus Pacearchaeota archaeon
TTAAATTGGTGGACTATATTGAAGTGCTCAAGATTGCATTACTGCATCAGCAATCTTGACATAAGGAGTTTCAAATTTTTTATTATAAAGAGAAGATAATAAACTCGTTATTCTTTCAGCAAATTCCTTTCTGTTTTTTTTGGAATATTTAATTAATCCTTCCTTAAAATCTAAAAGCTCTGCAATCTCCTCGTCATCAAATCCTAAATCTAAATCAACGACTTCATAAATACGGCTCGCGGCACGATAACTGAACCCTAAATTTCCTCCTCCGTAGTTTCCTGATTTTCTTTTTTCTTTTTTGAAATTTCTCGAGAATTCATAGCTAACAACGTGCCTTGGAACAGAAATAAAATAAGCTATATCCGCGAGGCTGACTTCATGTTTTATTCCCTTTTCTATTTTCTCCCTAATATCTTCTCTTTCTCCAGCTCTACAAAAACTCATATCTCGGCAGAGAGTTTCCAATCCTGCATTAGACAAAATTCTGCCTGCTTGTGTAAAAAATATTCCTGAATTTTCTCCCAACTTGTATAATGATAATTTCTCTCCCTTGTCAAAAGCGTCTTTATAAAAGCTAAAAAAATCATACAAAAAACTAAACGAACGTTTTGCTCTTGGATGTTCCCTTAAATAATCGAGTGCCTCTCGCGCCGCCCAATCTCCCTTTGCTTTCTCGTTCACAATCCCGTTCAAAGCTCCGGATAAATTTGACAAAACCCCTTCCAAAGAAGAAACAACATTTCCTAGCTCCTCTTTCTTTTTATTTTTTGATTCTCTCAATGAGTCATGTCTTTTAAGTGCGTGCAAAATCTGTCTCGCTCTTTCTCTGCTAACCTCAATTCCTCTGCCTGCGTCTTTTAATTTTTGAGCAGTTTCTATAGTCCCATCAACATCGTCGATATTCCGTGCGTGATAAGTGTTTACAGGAAGTTCTGCAGAGATTGCCTTAGCGTAATAAATTAAAGTTCCGATAGAAAGTTTGTATTTTCGTCTTATGCTTTTTAAAGCATCGAAAAAATCTTCACCCGTTTCCGTGAAATTATCTGTTTGTTTGATTAAATCTGTGATTTTTTCTCTTCTACTTTTTCTATTAGGCAGCTTGAGCCCATGACTTAAGGCGCATCTCAAGATAGTTGACTCGGAAACACCAAGCAGCCTGCTTATTTTCCTGACGCTGTTTATTCCTTCATCCAAATAATTCTGAATTTGTTTTGCCCTCTCGCTATTTTTTCCATTTAACCTATAATTAGGAGGCAGTGGGATTCTATATTCAGAGGCGTAGCTTCTTATAGTTCCTTCAGATGCTCCGATTACTGCCGTCATCATCTCAACAGAACGAACCTTCGGAGCCATACATCTAATCAGTTCAATCTTTTCTCTCTTTCTTCCGTTTTTCATTAGGTTCTTAAAAAATAGATGTTTAAAATAGTTTGCAATTTATAGGCTCTGTCGGAAAAGCCAAAACCAAAGATTTATCCTGCCCATACCTCTCAAATCTTTCTCGTTTCACTCGGAAGATTTGGATTATTATAGGAAGTGGTGGGGGCGAACTTCATTCAGTGCCGCCGCCGCGCCGTAACTGAAACGAGCGGAGAGAAGTTCCTCCAAAGCCACCGCGCCGTCGCCAAAAGCGGGCGCGGCTTCGCATTGCCGCAGCCGCAGAAACTGCGGAGTAAATTAAAACAGGCAGCGTTTATTCGTAGTCAATCTAGCATTGCCGCAGCCGCAGAAACTGCGGAGTAAATTAAAGCAGGCAGCGTTTATTCGTAGTCAATCTAGCATTGCCGCAGCCGCAGAAACTGCGGAGTAAATTAAAGTCAGTGAAATTTATTTTATAACCCTCCTCGAAATCCCGCAGCCACAAAGTCGGCGGAGTAAATTTAAGTCAGCTAAATAACGCAAAAAAATATTTTTAACAGAACCCATCTCACGACAAACGATAACTTTTTAACCATAAAACTCCAGAATTTTTCATGAACGAAAAAACGAGAGAATCGAGAAGAACCAGAGTGGCAATCGGATTAGCTATAACGATTAAAGGGCTTGAAGAAAGAGAAGGAATATTCATAACTCCTCAAGGATTATTTGTAGAAGAAGGCCACATCGATAGATTAACAGATGCGTTCAAAGAACACAGAATAACCAAGACGGCAACAAAAACAAAAACCAAAGTCAGCGAGTCAAGAGAAGATCTTCATTTAATATTAAGTAAAATCCCATATTATCTAATAAACGAAAAATGCAGAGTTGGATATAGTTCCAGATTTGACAATGATATTTTTGACAAATTAGAGTTGCCAAGTTTAGAAGGCAAATTAGTTAGTTGTAGTGCTGCTCTTCACATGATGGATCCTCTTTTTCATGATAACAAAGAAGTAGAACTTCTTGATGAAAAGGGATTCGTAGCTAAATTTATTTTAGAACGTGGAAGGTACAAAGTTCATCAACACGCTTTCTCAAGATTTAAAGAAAGAGCAGGAGAAAAGCCAGAAACTTTTAAAAAATCAGAACGCTCACAGTTGCAAACGGAAAGAGGAGCATTAACTATCATGCATGCCTGCTTTTCACGAGCAGAACCGATGGAAAACAAAAACGGAGTCGCACAGATTTTTAAGTATCATCTAGAAGGAGCAGAATACTGGAAGAACGGCGAATGGATTTATGTCGTAACAAGCCCTAATGTTATCAGAACGTTCTACCACGAAAGAAACTGGACAAAGAGGTTCAGAAAAGAGAAATGAGAACACAAGAAAAAAGAGTAATCGATGGCGTCGAATGGACGCATATCTACACCCCAAGAAGAGATTCCACCACCATATATAGAGAAATAATATTATTTCCTCCCCGCCTTTACTTCGCAACTTATAGATGCAAACGCTGTTCCCATGAATGGACTGCATCCACGCGCAATACTCTGCCAGGCGACGGACTCTCCACATGTCCAATGCCTTCCTGCAGCGAGCCCGGCTTGTTTAGAACAATATACAGACAATTAAGGAAACAACAAATTACCGGCTCCGGCAAGTTAATAAAAGTAACCGCTTACGAATAATCGGTTCACAAAAACAAGACCCACATTCCTGTCACCAAAGCTAAAACCAAAGCATAGGCTGCGAACCATTTAAGATTCTTTTTCTTTGTCAGGACATAACCATAGAGTAGATGAATACTTACCAGTCCGACGAAAAAAGAAACAAGAGTCGCCCAGATAAGAGTAGGGTTTAACGTCTCATTGCCTATTGTAAGAAGGTTCGCCCCGAAAATAACCGGGATAGACATTAAGAAAGAAAATTTAATTGCTTCTTTATCTTCCAGTCCTAACAGCATTCCGCTTCCGATAGTCGAACCGCTTCTTGAAACTCCGGGAAAGAGGGCAAATGCCTGTGCCAGTCCGACGACGAGAGCACCTGAATAACCAAACTCTTTCTTTTTGTTTGAGGAAATTCCAGCTATCAGCAAAAAAATTCCTGTAACTGCAAAGCCAAGCGCAACAATTGTCAGATTAGAAAACGCAACTTCAAAAATATTTCTCAAAAAAAATCCGGCAAGAGCCGCGGGAATTGTTGCAATCAGCACAAACAAACCAAGACGGGATTTTTCACTTTGCCAGTTTCTCATCAATAAATCTCTTATGATGCCGATTATGTCGGAGCCGAAATAAACAAAAACAGCCATTAGCGTCCCGAAATGCAGGGCAACGTCGAATTTCAAGCCGCCGTTAAAATTCAGGAGTTTTTCGAAAATAACCAAATGTCCGGAAGACGAAACAGGAAGCCACTCTGTCAAGCCCTGAACCACTGCAATTATCAAAGATAAAATTAATTCCTGCATGAGATTATTTAAAATTAAAGCTTATAAATTTGATTGTGAAATAAAAGTTGTTGGCAAAGAAAAAAATTCTAAACACATTCTATAAGACGCGCCGCCGAGTCGAGAGTCGGGGCGCGTTTCGTTCAACGCCGCGTCGTCGCGCCGTCGCCAAAACGGGCGCGACTTCGAAACTCCGCAGCCGCAGAAACGGCGGAGTAGATTTAGTCGGCGGAGTAAAATTAAGAATTATCCAAGAAAAAAAGAAAAAGAAAAAATCATTCAAAAGAAAGTGAAAGCTTAGATTCCTCCACTAACTCAGACGAATTTTTCTCAAACTCGCCGGCCAGTTTCTCATTTGCGTACTGCCTGCACTTCCAACAGAACGATTGGGAAGGCATCTTCCTTAGAGAAGTCCTGCCTTCTTCGTCACCCTGCAAGTCATACCAAAGGTCGAACAAAGCGCCGCATCGCTCGCATTGCACAGGCAATATGCACATTTCTTGTGCCATAAAAAATATAGAACAAAATAGTTTATATACACACAACTAACAAGAAGAAATATTTTACAAGCCAGAAGAATTTATATATCAAATACCTTAAAAGTTACAAAGCGTAACTAAAAGATAGGCAAAGAAAGGTTTTTATACTGACTAACTAAAAAGGGAGAAAGTTTCCGATGTCTCCGAGAAAAGAACTACCGATGTCCAAGATGTCTCCAAAAAAGCCGTTTCCTCCGCCATTTGTCCCGTCTTCGTCGGACTTTTTATTTACCGAATTGCATATGGCATCTGTCGTTCCAGGCAGCCAGGAGAAGATGCCTCCTGTTTGTCCCGGTAGTCCGCAGCCTGAACTTTTCTTGGAAGGGCAACATCTTATATCGAAATCATCGTCTGACGCAGAGTCAGATAAATCAAAGATGCAAGCGGTTGTCAGAGCTCTTGGTATCGGGTCTCCATATATGTAAGTGCATCTTCCATATCCTTGAGAGTCACAGAAAGCGTCTCCGGTTCCTCCAGAGCTTAAGACAGAGCTTCCCTTTACATTATAAATCTCGCAACCTCTTGTCGATTCTCTGCCAACGATATCGGAATCAGAAGAGCCTCCCTTTAGAACATTAACCTTCGGAGACCTTATTACACTATCGGATGTAGAAGCAACAAAGAAGTACTCCGGGTCTCCTGCCCCGGGCCCGTCATCAACCCATTCAGCAGGCCACGTTACCAAAATAGTCGCTCCATCTCCTCTGTCATAAAATATCAGATTAGATACATCATTCTTATCGTCTGTAAAAGGCTCGTCCTCCCATATCTCAATTTTTGCCTCAACCCCTAAGCAAGAATCACTGCCTTTCGCAACAGCCCTCAACCTCTCTCCTTCTTGAACTTCATCTTCATCCTCAAGCCTGTTTCCTTCTTTATCCACCCAATATGCTTCATTTATAATACACTCTTCTTCGGTCGTGCTTGGAGGCGTCGTATCTTCATCTTCTCCCGAAGATGGCGGCGACGAAACAGGTGGCTCCCCTGAACAGTATCCTATTCCATCTGAATCTGTCAAACATTCAGAGCCAGAGCCACAACTTTGTTCAACAGAACCGATTCCTCCACCCGGGCTGTAACAGAAATATTCTTTAATTTTCCCGGAATCCAAACAAGTATCTTCCAATTCCGTCGAGCCTTTTGTAACGCTCCCTGCTTCATACAGATCGGCCAATCCCCATCTTGTCGAGGATGCTCTATCGCTGTCCGAACATTGTTCTCCTTCATCTCCCTCATTATCAGTCGGCTCTTCACTCAAAACAACGCACGCACCTTCAGAGCAGGTTGTCCCAGTGGAGCAACTTAACACAACAGAGCTGGGAAAACCAGAAAGACAAACCGCCTCATTTATTCTCGAAGTATCCGAAAAACAACTGTCCTGAACGTTCACGCCACTCGCAAAAGCGTAACTTGGAGTCGTAGCGTCATAGCCATCAATATCAGTACAGCTATCTCCGAAATATCCTTCTTTCGTGATACAATGAAATATTTGTCTTCCCGATGCTTCAATTGAAGAACCGGTTGCAGAGAACCCTGCAGGACAAGATTCTCCGATAAAAGAATCCGCGACGGCCTCACTCGAAGAAGAAGCCGCTCCTTTAACAACGCATAAGTTAGCTGTTCCGAGTTCAACAGGGAACCACGTTTCCGCGATGCCTCCTATGGAACAGCTTCCCGTGTCTGAAATTTCAAGATAAGAATTTTTGACAAAATTTCCGCCTTCGGAAAATGCTCCTTTCTTAACGCAGTGATAAATCGTGTCGCCGTTTCCGTCGAGAAACGTTCCTGCCTCATCGTAACCAATTCCTGAACACGAACTTGACTGAACGACTTCATCGACTAAGAAATCAGTCGAGGGTGAAGGCGTTGGAGTTGTCTCTGTAAGAATTAAAATAACAATAACCTCCTGTTGATTATTAGCATCACCCTGTGCCCTCGCAGGATCGAATGTCTGCTGTTCGTAACCGTCTTTTGTTGCAGTAAGATAAAAAGCTATTCCCGCGGGAACTTCAACATATTGAGAATATCCTTCGGCGTCGGTAGTTCCTGCGTCGTAATTATTTCCGTTGCTTCCTGTAAGTAAAACGTCTGCTTCTTGAATTGCACTTCCAGAAGAATCGACAACTTTCACCCTGACAGAAACATTCGTTCCTTGGGCAAAAACCAAGACACTAAATAAAAAAACCAAACCTACAAAAATAAGAATATTTTTCCTCTCTGTCATTATTACTTTTTGAAGTCGTGTATATATTTAAAGTTACTGATGAATACCGAACCGTAGCTCCGTCGCCAAAAGTTGGCGCGGCTTCGCATTGCCGCAGCCACAAGGTTTGCGGAGTAGATTAAAGCCAGCGGAATTTCTTCATAGCCCGCCACGCAATCCCGCAGCCACAAAGACGGCGGCTGAATTTAAATCAGCTGAATTAATTTCCAACAATTTTTCAATCATCGATATATATATATCAAAAAACTTTTCTTATAAGTAAATGAAAGGAGGTTTAACAAAATGGAAGGTAAACAAATTGTCTTGACGATTGTGATTTCGCTAATCGTTGCGGTCGTCGCTTCGGTCGTCACAGCGTCGATAACAGGCGCCGCGTTCTTCGACAGGGTTTACGACACCGGCGGACAAGTAAGAGCGAATTCCTGTGATGCCGATAATATTTGTGAGGTAAACGCTCTACTCGTAGCTGAAGATTCAGTTTTTCAAGATGACCCAAGATTTGAATTAGGGTTTGTTAGTAATTCTCCTGCGAGATTTTTCACAAGTAGCGAGATCAGTGCGGTTGAAATAGGCTCAATTGAAGCCGAAGGACCTATTCTAAGTTTTGTACCAATACAAGGAGATGTAGATGGAGTAGAAATAAAAACAGACAACAATGAAGTTACTGCTATAAATATAAAAGAAAACGGCGCGACAACTTTCTACGGAGGTGTGCTATTCTCTGAAGATACTCTATTCCAAGATACGGCAACGTTTGAATTAGACGTGAGACTGGGCTCGCAGCCAGGCAACGAAACCGACTATATCTGCATAGATAGATACAACAAGCTCTTCAGAAGCAACGCTCCCTGCGCCTAAAAAACTTAATTTATTTTTTCTCTTTATTTTTTGAAAAGCTTATAAACATTAAAATCCAGTTAAATAAATGAAAAAGAGTTTCAAGAAAGTTGAATTTTTTCTTGCTATTTTTATAGCCGTCTTTCTAATTGGCTCTTTGCTTTCGCAGAAATATTTGAACATTTCCAGGAACGTTCCCTTTTTTTTAATTCTCGCTTTTGTCGTCGTCAAAATAGTCAACATAGTCAAATCAAAAGGGACTATATTCGAGGATTACGCATCTCTATCAATTATAATATTATTTGGCCTATTGCATTTTATAACCGAGGAAAAAACAAACACCTTGATAATAATTTCAATTGTCCTCGTCATACTCTACTCTGTCGGACTGATGCCTTGGATAAATACAATTGTAAAGTCAAAGAAAATTGCTTCGTTCATTTTAAGTTACGCCTTCCTGATTGTCATGATAATTCTGTTGTTTGCAGGAATTTATTTTGAGAATAACGACGACTTTATTTACAACGGAGGAAAAACAGAATTAAGTTTTGAGGACTCTCTTTATTTTAGCGCGATATCTTTCACGACAGTTGGCTACGGAGAAATTGCGCCGACCGGAATAAATAAATTAATCGCGTCTGTTCAGGCGATAACAGGCATGGTGCTAAACATCGCGTTCATTGGGCATATATTTGCCTCGAAGAGGTTTAGGTGAATTTGTAAATGAACAAGCCAATGACGACGAGAATTAAAATAACCAAAATTAAAATAAGTCGCTTTTTCTTCTTCTC
This sequence comes from Candidatus Pacearchaeota archaeon, assembly GCA_016234025.1. Taxonomy (GTDB): domain Archaea; phylum Nanobdellota; class Nanobdellia; order Pacearchaeales; family GW2011-AR1; genus UBA73. The sequence goes on from JACQLL010000093.1 coordinate 8,205, forward strand.
TTTTCGTTTTCTTTCATAATATTCTTCGTAGGCGTCTCTGATTTCTTTCTTTTTATCTTCCTCAAGTTCGGGGGAATATCCCTTTCCGTAATCAAAAGTCATGACACCGCCGGTAGAAACTCTCTCTGCCATTAAAAAATAAAACAAACACTAAATTTAAAACTTTGTAAAAATGGTTTGTTTTTTATCTCCTCTTTGCCTTGCCTTTTCCTGCCGGCATCTTCTCTGAAGCATACGAACCGCAGTTCTTGCACATCAAAGCATGGAGAACCAGTGCGATAGCGACGATTACAGCTATCCATTTGGAAACAGCAGCGCCGAGCAACGCAGGCCAAAGAGTGACTATAAACAAAACAATAGCCACGATAATTTCAAACCATTTGCAATTACAGCCCATTTTCACCTCCTCGTTAAATAAAACAATCCTCGTTTTTAAGGGTTTCGATTGGAAAAAATTAAATAACCTCCTTGCTAAGTAAAATGTGGAAGTTCTCTTAGATACAAATTTCATCATCTCCTGCATAATAAAAAAAATCGACTATATGAACCAGTTAGAAGAAGAAGGGTTTAGAATTAAAGTGCCTCGGGAGGTTTTGCAGGAAATGAAGGGATTGTTAAAAGAAAATAAAACCTCTCATAAAGAAAGAGAAGCTATCAATCTCGCTCTTGAAGTTTTAAATTCAAAAAAAATAAAAAAAATGAAGCTTGGCGGGAAAAATGTCGACGACGGTTTGATAAAGAGAGGAAGAGAAGGATTTTACATCGCGACTCTTGACAGAGAAATCAAAAACAAAATCAAAAACAAAGTGGTTATTTCTTCGGCGAAAAGAATGATATGTGTTGTTAGAGATTGAGAAGATTACTTTTTGACTATTTTGGTAATTTTTTCCAAGTCCTTTTTAATGGAGGCGACAGCGTCGCTGACTTCTTTCTTTACACTTTTTCCCGAGCTCTTGATTTTTAGGATTGCCGGTTTAGTAGGGTGTTCTCTTTTCCATGCAACGAAATCAGCACCCTGTTTGTTCAGGTAGACCCTTAATAGCTCTGCTATCGTCGAATTGTCTACACTTATTTCTGCTTCATTTTTATCCTGAGACAAAATTTCAACTTCCATACATAACTCTCTAAAAAGCCATATAAAAACCTTTCTAATGATATAGATTTTTATTGAGTTGAGCTTAGTTCTGCGTTAATCTTATCTCTTAATTTCGCTAAATCGCAGATATACTCCTTTCTTGTTTGTTCGTGAAAAGTTTTGTATTCTGAAAGTTTTCTGTCTAAATTTTCGCGCGTGTCTATGCACGAACACCGACCACCCGACCATTGTCATAAGACCTATAGTGAACCAACTAAGTTCAATGCAGAACTAAAGTTCCGCAAGTCCTCGCTCTTCACAGAGCTTCGGATCTCGGTGTTGGTTCCCTAACACCAAGAATTATGAAAGTTGAATTCTTGTATGCGCTCAAGAACCCGAAATCTTTGAGGGTTCTTGACGTAGTCCACCAA
>JACQLL010000097.1 GCA_016234025.1 Candidatus Pacearchaeota archaeon
TTAAATTGGTGGACTATAGTCAAATAAATTTAATCTTTTTGAGGATTATTTTTTTCATAGGAAACCAAGGTGTTGGGCTGTTTTTTTGGTTTTTGATTTTTCCCTCGAGAGTGAGCGGATTAGAGTGGAAATGTTGGTTGGAGAATAGACATGTTTATAATAGGGACGGTCTTATTAGTCGAAAGAGGCAAGATGGATAAGTTAGACAAGATTTTTGATTCGTATGTTTCGAATAATCTTTTTAAGAGCAAGAGTATTTTACAGTCGAATTATTCGCCGGAAAGTATTTTGCATAGGGGCGAGCAAATTGAGACTATAGCCTCGATTCTTGGGCCTGTTTTAAAAGGCGAGCGAGCGAGCAATCTTTTTTTATATGGCAAGACCGGAACCGGGAAGACTCTTAGCGCAAAGTATGTTGGTGAGAAAATTGAGTCGAAGGCTAAAGAGACGGGAGGAGAGGGGCTGAAGTTTCTGTATATTAATTGCAAGTCGAAGAAGGTTTCAGACACCGAATACAGAATAGTTGCGGAGATAATAAAACTTTTGGGGGGGAGCGTGCCCGCGACCGGTTTACCGACAGACGCTGTTTATACACGATTTACCGATATGATTGACTGGAAGAAGCAGAATATTATTCTTGTTCTTGATGAGATAGATCAGGCTGTTAAAAAAATTTCAGACGATTTTATTTATACTTTGACGAGGATAAACTCGGAGTTGAAGAATGCCCAGATTAGTCTGATAGGGATAAGCAACAGCCTGACATTTATGGACAATTTAGATCCTCGAGTCAGAAGTTCTTTAGGAGAGGAAGAGATTGTTTTCCCTCCTTATAATGCTCTTCAACTTCGGGATATTCTGAAGTTTAGAGCCGAACTCGCTTTTGAAGAAGGAGTGTTGGAAGAAGGTGTTATCGAGAAATGCGCCGCCTACGCGGCAAGAGAGCACGGCGATGCAAGAAGAGCTCTTGATTTGCTGCGAGTTGCCGGAGAGATTGCTATTCGCGAAGGCAAGAAAAAAGTTTTGTTGAAACATATTGATATGGCGAATGAGAAAATTGAGAAAGACAAAATGCTCGATATTATCGAGAGCGAGCCGACGCAGTTTCAGCTTGTTTTGTATTCGATAGTTCTTCTCGACGCACAAAGGGGAAGGGAACGAATTTTTACCGGTGATGTTTATAATACTTACTTTGATATTTGCGCTAAGACGAAGAACGAACGTCTGACACAAAGAAGAGTGTCTGATATTATTGCAGAGTTTGACATGCTTGGGATGATTAATGCGAGAGTTATAAGCAAGGGAAGACATGGAAGGACGAGAGAAATCAGGCTTATGCTTGCGTCGAATATTAAGGACAAGGCGAGGGAGATTTTGGAGAAGGGACTTGATTTATAATGGGAGGAGATATTTTAAGAACAATAAGGAAGAATGGGTTGCTGCTAGAGAAGGAGATTTTTGAGCTTATAAACTCCCTCGACAATAACGTTTTGGCGAAGAATTTTCTGGAGCAGATTGAAAGAGTTTCGGGGCAGAAACTAATTACGCGAAATGTTTTGAGTAATAATATAGAGTATGTCAGAAGTTTCGTCGGTAAATTGGAGGGAGACGAAAAAGGTGAAATTGAAAATGTTTTTGTTAAGCTTGGAATTAGTTTGGAAGTTAGGCGAGAGGGCGATGTGAAAATCGCCGACAATAAGGAGAGAGGAGATTATAAAATTTTTTATTCGACGACAAGCAATCAGAAAAAACTGGAGGTAAAGGACTTTACAGGAAATTTTAGGTCGAGATTTCAACAGAGCCAGAGGATACTGATGGCGAGACAGGATCTTCGGAGAGATTTGGTTTCTATAAATAAGATTTCTTCTGACCGAGCGAGATTGAGTGTGATAGGAATAGTTACGGAAAAACATACTACGAAGAATAAGAATTTAATTTTTAAATTTGAGGATTTGACGGGAGAGATTAAGGCGATTGTTAAGTTTGATAATAAAGAAGTTTTTTCTAAAGCGGAGGAGTTGATGCTGGATGATATAGTCGGATTGAGGGCTTCGGGAAACAGAGATATGTTGTTTATCCACGATATTTTTTATCCAGATTGCTTTTTACATGAGAAAACGAAATTTGAGAAAGAGAGCTGCGTGGCTTTTCTTTCAGATGTTCATTGCGGGAGCGACAGGCACTTGGGGAAGAGTTTTGAAAAGTTTCTGGACTGGATTAACAGCGACGATGAAGCGGCAAAGAAGATAAGATATATTTTTTTTACAGGCGATAATGTTGATGGTGTGGGGATTTTTCCAGGACAGGAAGATGTTCTGAATTTGAAGAGTATGGAAGAGCAATATGAACTTCTGGCTTCATACCTTAGAAAAGTCCCGAGTCGTATAACGATGTTTTTGTGTCCCGGGCAACACGATGCCATTAGAGTTGCCGAGCCACAACCAATAATCTCAAGAAAATATGCCTACCAACTTTATGACATTGATAATTTAATTTTGGCCAGCAATCCTTCAATGGTGCATCTTGTAGAGGGAAAGAAGGAATTTAAAATTTTAATGTACCACGGCGCAAGCATCCACACTTTTATTAATGAGATAAGAAGCTTGAGAGAGATGAAGGCGCACAGATGCCCGGCGAAGGCGGTGAGGGAAATGTTGAAGAGGAGACATTTGGCTCCGGTGCATTCGGAAGTCGTTTATATCCCTGATCGCGATAAAGACCCTTTGATGATTTCTGAAGTTCCTGATGTTTTATGCACGGGGGAGGTTCATCGCCTCGACGTCGATAATTATAATGGTGTTTTGATAATCACCGGAAGTTGTTGGCAGGCGCAGACATCTTTCGAGGAGAAGATAGGAAATATTCCGGATCCTTGCAAGGTTCCTGTGTTGAATTTGAAGACGAGGGAGCTGAAGATTTTTGATTTTGGAGATGAGAAAGAAATAGGAAGGTGGATGTGATAAAAATGATTATCTTGCGGAGGAGTTGTAGATGAATGTTAAACAATATTTCAAACATATAAGAGAAAGGGTTGAAGAGGAATACGAGTTTGTAAGGGCTGCGAGGGCGAAGGGGTTTGATCCAGTTGCAGATGTTGAGATTCCGATAGCGACGTCGCTTGCTGAAAAAGCGACAGGGCTTATTTCTACTTTATACCCTCAAGTTGCCGACAAGAGAATCATAAGCAGAATCCTGGAGTTGGAGAGGGAGTATGGCAGTTTGAATCCGGGAGTTGCATTGAAGATAGCCGAAGAAATTGCGAAGGAAAAATTTTGTAAGTTTAAGAGTCATCTTGAAGCGATTGAAGCGGGCGTGCGCGTCGCCGTTTCTTACATGACCTTAGGCGTTGTTTCGAGTCCCATTGAAGGTTTTGTTAATTTAAAACTTGAGAAGACAAAGGAAGGCAAAGATTATTTTGTTCCTTATTATGCTGGTCCGATAAGGTCTGCGGGCGGGACCGAGGCGGCTTTTTCTGTTGTAGTCATTGATTATTTAAGAGAGATGTTTGGTTATGCGAGGTACGACCCTCGAGAGGAAGAGGTAAAGCGAGGAGTTCACGAGAGTTACATGTATCATGAAAGGGTAAACAATCTTCAGTATTTACCAAGCGAGGAAGAAATTGAGTTTTTGATGAGGCACGTGCCTGTTCAGATTTCAGGAGACCCGAGCGATGAGAAAGAGGTTTATAATTACAAGGATTTATCGAGGGTGCCGACGAATTTTATTAGGGGTGGCTTTTGTTTAGTTTTGAATGAAGGTCTTGCGCTGAAAGCTCCGAAAATTTTGAAAAGAATTAAGGATCTCCGTGAAAAAGGATTTAAACTTGGTGACTGGAATTTTCTGGAGGAATTTGTAGAGTTCCAGAAAAAAATTAAAGAAAGCAGGAAAGTTGGCGGAGGAGCCAGCGCCACTTATATAAAAGATCTTGTCGCGGGAAGACCGGTTTTTGGTCATCCGTCGAAGTCGGGTTCTTTTCGTCTTCGGTATGGAAGGTCAAGAAACACAGGCTATTCCGCTCTTGCAGTTCATCCTGCGACTATGAGAATCTGCGGAGATTTTATTGCGGTCGGAACTCAACTGAAAATAGAAAAGCCGACGAAGGGATGCGCTATCGCCGCCTGCTCAAGCATTGACGGGCCAATTGTTAAATTTAAAGACGGGAGTGTGAAGAAAATCCAGAACGAGAACGAAGCGAAAGAAAAATACAAAGATGTAAAGGAAATTTTATATCTCGGAGATTTGCTTGTTCCTTTCGGCGACTTTGCAGACAGAAATCATGCTTTGGAAAAACCAGGATTTGTCGAGCAATATTGGCTTGCCGAATTGAGGAGCAAGAATGAAGAAAGCAAACTGGACATTGATTTTGACGACGCTGTTTCTTTTTCCAGAAGAACTGGAGTTTCGCTTCATCCCAAATTTATTTTTTATTGGAGCCAGATTGGATTTGAGGATTTTTTCGGCTTATTAGATTGGCTCGCGCATAGTATCGTTTTCGATGAGAAAATAGTTTTGCCTTATTCTTCTTCTGAACGGGAAAGATTCGGCAATGGCAAGAGGGCTTTGGAGTTGATAGGATGCGAGCATATTGTCAGCCTTGAGAACGTGATAATCGACGGCAAAAATAGGGATGGATTAATTTCCAATCTGGGAATAGAATCGAAGGGCAAGGTAGAGGAGGAAATTGATAAAATAATTTTGAGAGTCAAGAAACTCGGAGAGAACAATGTTTTAAAAATAATTAATGAGTTATCTGAATTTGATATCAGAGAAAAGGGAGGGACTTTTATCGGAGCGAGGATGGGGAGACCGGAGAAAGCGAAGTTGAGAAAGCTGACGGGAAGTCCTCACGTTTTATTTCCAGTCGGTGATGAAGGAGGGAGGTTGAGAAGCTTTCAGGCAGCATTAGAAAAAGGTTTTATCCGAGGAGAGTTTGGAGATTTTTATTGTAAGGTCTGCGGGAAGGAGACTATTTATCCAAAATGCGAGGTTTGCGGCGAAACTTGTTTGAAACGTGAGAAAGAAAGATTTGAATATAAAGAGAGGAAGATAGACATTAGAAAATATTTTGATGACGCGAAAAAGATTGCAGGGGTCAGAGGAGAAGAAATCCCTATTGTTAAAGGAGTTAGGGGGACGAGCAATGCAGACCATAGCTGCGAGCATTTGGCCAAAGGGCTTCTTAGAGCCAAGTATAATCTGAATGTAAATAAAGACGGGACGATAAGATACGACATGACTCAAATGCCCCTGACCCATTTCAAACCGGCAGAGATAGGGACGAGAGTTGAGAAGCTAAGAGAACTTGGATATGAGAAAGATATTAATGGGAAATCTTTGGTCGGCGAAGAGCAGATTTTAGAATTGTTTCCGCACGACGTTGTTTTGCCCGCATGTTCTGAAAGTGCCGATGAAAAATCGGATGATGTCCTGTTAAGAATCAGTAAATTTGTCGACGACGAGTTCGAAAGAATCTATGGTATGAAAAGGTTTTTCAATTTTCCTGATAAGAAGAATATTGCAGGAGTTTTGGTGGCGTGCATTGCTCCGCATATTTGCACGGCTGTTGTCGGGAGAGTTATCGGCTTTTCCAGAACGCAGGTATTTTTAGCGTCGCCTTACATGCACGCGGCGATGAGAAGAGATTGTGATGGAGACGAAGCCGCGGTGATTTTATTGAGCGACATGCTATTAAATTTCTCGAGAAAATTTTTGCCTTCGCATAGAGGAGCAACACAAGATGCTCCTTTAGTCTTGAGTGTTTGCATAAAAGCAGGAGAGGTTGATGATATGGTGTTTAATGTTGATGTGTCGAAAGAAATTCCAGTCGAGTTTTATCATGCTGCCGAAGCAGAGAAAGAACCGCATAGCGTGAGTATGGAATTGGTGCGCCAGAGATTGGGCAGTGATAACGAGTTCAATGATTTGTTTTATTCTTATGAGACGGAGAATATAAATTCAGGACCTCTTTGTTCGAGTTACAAGACGCTGCCGACGATGCAGGAAAAAGTTGAGAAGCAGATGGAGGTTTGCACAAAGATTCGCGCGGTAGATATAAAAGATGTTTCCCGGCTCATTATAGAAAGGCACTTCATCAGAGACACGAGAGGAAACTTGAGAAAGTTCTCGATGCAGGGATTCAGATGTGTCGGATGCAACGGCAAATACAGGAGACCTCCGTTGGTCGGGAGATGCACTAAATGCGGCGGAAGATTAATCTTTACGATTTCTGAAGGAAGCATTTTGAAATATATGCAACCTGCTCTCGAATTGGCGAGGACTTATAACGTTAGTCCATATCTTCTTGAATCATTGGAGCTTACTGAAATGTACATTGAAAGTATTTTTGGAAAAGATTCGGAGAAGCAGGAAAGTTTGGGGAAGTGGTTCTGAAATATGCTTTGGAGAAGAATAATTTATTTAAACTATTAAATTTAGACAGAAGAGTGACGGGACGAAATTATATCGCTAGATTTGAGGTTCGCACTCCCTCGCCCTCTTGTTTTGTTGAAGATGTGCTTTTTAATTCTATAAGTGACCGCGCAGCGACGAGAAAAGCCAAGACATTGCAGAGGGAAACTTACAAAGATGGAATGGGCGTTTGCAATGTTGATTTAGTTTCTGTTCGGGGAGATAATGGAAGAGTGATTTATCAGAGAAAGAGAAGACCTTCTCAATATTCTATCGGCGGGAGTTTTTCGCCGCAAGGTTTTTAATAGTTTGTTTTGTTAGAATTGTAACGCCTCTATAGCTCAGTGGTTAGAGCATCTGTTTTGTACGGTGGAAACATTCAAAAGAACAGAGGGCCGGGGGTTCGAATCCCTCTAGAGGCTTAATAATAACTTCTGGAGAGGCATATTAGTCTTGAGGAATTTAGGAGTTTTTTAAAATGAACTCCAGAGTTTTGGAGCTGATATAGTGAACCAACTAAGTCTCTCGGTGTTGGTTCCCTAACACCAAGAATTCTGAAAGTTGAATTCTTGGATGCGCTCAAGAACCCGAAATCTTTGAGGGTTCTTGACGTAGTCCACCAATAAATAAAGAGATTGCCTAAAATTTCGCTATCTCCGCAGCAAGCTGACGGAGTATTTCCGCGAAATTTTTCGCTTCGCGACCAGCAATCTCTAATTGTCAAATTGACGACACAACAAGTTGTTGGGCATTGAACCCAATTTGACAATAAAGAGAACGAAGTTCTCTAATCTTCGCTTCTCACGAAGCTTCAGAAAACCGAAAGATTAAATTGGTGGACTATACTTGAAAAGCACCAATAGTTCAGTTCTCCTCGACAAAAACAGCTTTGCCTTCTGAAACCAAGATGTTTGCGATTTCAGAGTTTAGTGCGGTAAGTTGTTTCGGCATGAAGGGGCCGACTGAATTACCTTTATGGTCTATGAACTGTTCTACTTTTTGTTTGAAGATTATCATCTTGTTTTCTTCCTTTTCTTTTTCTCCTTTAAGAATCTTAGATATTTCTTTGTCTTCTTCCTCGAGAGATTTCACTATTTTTTCAAAGGCCTCTCTTTCCTGCGGGAGCATGTTTTCGTAGTCTCTTTTCATTATGCCTGTTTCAGTCGCGATGAATGCGAGGGCGAGGATTTTTCTTTTTCTTTTTAATATTATTTCTTTAAATATACCTACGGCGTTTTCTAATTGTTTTTTTGATTTAATCGTTGATTCGGAGAAGAGGGTTTGTTCTTCTGCAGGAGCTTCTGATTTTTCTTCGAGATATTCTTTAAAATCTAGGATGAATTTTTTTGGGAGAAGCTGAAGCGATTCTGAATATTTTTCTTTGCGCAGGGTTTCGTATAGTTCTGTATAGGAGAGCATGTTTTGAAACCTTTTAGGAAGTTTATAATTATTGTTGTTTTTCGCAACTTATCTCTTAGGCCGAATTTGAAAAGATTTTTATTTTTTGAATAAAGTTTGCTCCAGGAGTTTTCTGCCGAGGAATTTTTTTCCTTTCAGCCCCCGGGCTTCTGTGAATCTTTTTTCGGAGGACTCGTTTTCAGGAGAGTATACCATGACGGGAACCGGATCCGATGTGTGAGACTTCAGTTTGCATGCAGTTGTGTGGTCGGCGGTGAGAACTATTTTCGAGTTGGCGCAGAATCTTTTTATGACGCTGAAGAATTTTTTATCCAGGATTTCAATCATTTTTATTTTATCAAAGGGTTTGTTGTCGTGTCCCGGAGTATCTGTTTCTTTAAAGTGGATGTAAAAGTAGTCGTATTTTTTGTTGTATTTTTTCAGCATTTTTATTGAGTTTTTTATTGCTTTCTCTAAGCCTTGATAAAGATTTGAATAAACATCCATTTTTTTTAATTTTGGATAATTGAATTTGTAAATTCCGAATTTCATTGATTTTGCTATGCCTATTTCCAGTGGCATGTAGCCGAGAGCCATCCAACTTCCTTTGGGTTTTTTTAGTTTTATTGGCTTGTTGCCTGCGTCTCGGCAAAGGATTGCGTTTGCTGAAAAAAGACCCTTTCTCGCCCTCGATAGATTTATGTTATGTGCGTCGAGGATTTTGAAACTCTGCTTGAAGAATTTATTTAAAACGTCTGCTGAAAATTTTGAGTCGTCTTCGTCGTCCATTGGGAGAGAGAGTTTGACTTTTTCGTTTGAGTTGTTTGAGACGATGCCCACACCATACGATGGGTCGATGTTTGTGATATTGTCGGAAAATCCTCCTCTAAAGACGAGGACGCCGCGGTGTTGAATCGTGCTGTGAAATTCGAATTTTACAGGAAGTTTGACTTTTTCGTTTATTGCTCTGGCGAGGATTTTCGATTCTTTTGTCGTGAGAGTCCTGCCCGCGCGTCTGTCCAGAAGATTAAGGTCTTCTAAGTTGTCTATCGTGGCGAAGTTTGTTCTTAAAGCGAGGTCGCCATTTGTTAATTTTATTCCTGCGCCCTGCGCTTCCAACGGACCTCTTGGGACGAGAGTAGAATCGTGTCCGAATAGGGAAATTACTGCGCTCGATGATTGTGGAGCAACATTTTCTTTGACAGTGTAGCAGTGGTCGATCCTTGACTTTTTCGCTATTTCGTCGAGGTTTGGAGTTTTTGCGACCTCCAGAGGCGTTTGTTGATTTAACGCAGAAGTGGGGAGGTCTGCGACTCCATCGAGTATGACAAAAACACCTTTCATTTTTTTTATAGGATTGGAGATTATATAAATTTTCGTGAGGTGAAAAGAAGGAAAAATAAGAAAAGAAAATCAAAGATATTTTTATTTAAGTGACGAAAATAGTATTATTCCCTGCTTGGTTATTGCTTTCACTTGATTCGTTGACTTCGTTGTTGATGTCAGCCGTTATTGTCGCGTTGTATGTTCCCGGTGGGAGCATAAAGACGGCGGAGACGTTTGCAGAGCCAAATCCTATTATTGGCGGCGTCGGTGCATTTTTGATTAAAAGCACTGGAGGCACACCATCGGTTATCTTTATCTCTGTCGTAGAATTTCCGGCAGTAGCGTTCCTAAGATTCTGTATTTTTGCAGTTATCGTAACTGTCCTATTGCCAAAGAAACCAGGTTTTTCAACCAAGTAATTTATCTGTGACACAATCAAGTCGGGTTGGTTGAGCAGATTTTGAGTTATAGGTTTATCTTGTGTTGAGAAGATAAGGCTGTCCACATCAGTTATGAGTAAAGCAGCAATTGCAAGAGTTATAAAGACCTTTACCGTAGAATTTTCCATTATTTCACCTCCTTTCACTATCAATTTATAAATTTAATATATATTCCTATAAAATATCTTAGTAATTTGTTCTTTTAATCTGTTAAAAGAAGGAAAAAGAAAAA
>JACQLL010000010.1 GCA_016234025.1 Candidatus Pacearchaeota archaeon
AGAACCTTTTCTGCTTTGCGCAGGTTCTCGGGGCCGTCAAGAATGCAACTGTCAGCATTCTTGAGGTATTCGAGAGAACAAAAAACAATGGAGAAATATTTTGGTCTCTCGTTATAATTACGCGCGTGGTCGCGAGTAGGCGGGACGACAGGGACTTTTTCAACAGAGCAGGGCATTAGGAAAAAGTTATAAAATACTTTAATCAACAATTATCATGAAAAAAACCCTAATAACTCTAATAGCCGCACTCTTAGTTTTATCAGGATATTTCCTTTATCTTTCAACAGAAAAATTAGCAAATGTAGAAGCTCCGTCAGACACTCAAAAAGAACAAAACGAAAAAGTGATGAACTATGAAAATGATATGATTCCTCTAACAGACCTAAAAACCTCTACATATAAAGGATACGAAGGAGGATTATATCCCGACGGAGAAAACTCGCCTCCGCAGGATTACCTGCCAATAGGACTAAGAAAAAGTTCAGAGATAAAACCTCTTGACGAAAAAGGCCTGCCTGCCTCCGACGGAAAAATCGTTCTCCTCACGACAGGAATGTCAAACGTCGCGCAGGAATCAAAAGAATTTATCCAGTCATATAAACCGAAAAACAAAAATTTAATAATAGTCAACGGAGCTCAGGGCGGAGTAGATGCCGTCGATATGTCCGGCTTCGGAACAGAAAAATCGCGGGAAGAATTCAACAGATACTGGAACGAAATACTTCCAGATAATTTGGAAAAAGAAGGAGTCGACGCAAAGCAAGTTCAGGTCGTCTGGCTAAAACAGGCGTTAAGTTCTCCCGGACTGAACGAAGAAACAAAAAACTTTCCCGACGACGCAAACGAATTGAAAAAAAATCTTCTGCAAATAACTAAAATCCTTGAACAAAAATTCCCAAATTTAAAAATAATTTACATCTCAAGCAGAACTTACGCAGGGTGTGCTAAGACTCCAAAAAATCCTGAACCCTACGCATATCAAAGCGGTTTCGCGGTAAAGTGGTTAATTGAGGACTTTATAAAAGAAAAAGAAAACAGCAGCGTATGGATTGCATGGGGGCCTTACATCTGGGCTGACGGAGAAACTCCAAGAGGCGACGGTCTCGTCTACTTCTGCTCTGACTTCAGAGAAGACGACGGGACTCACCCAAGCGAAGCAGGACAAAAAAAAGTCGCGCGACTTCTTAACGAATTTTTCTCAACAGAAGTAACAAGCAAAAACTGGTACAATTAATCCAAATTAGAAATTTTGTAGCCATCATTTGTATCCTCTATCGAAAACCCTTTCTCTCTTATCCTCTCCCTAAACAAATCCGCCTTAGCCCAAAGTTTCTGTCTCCGCAAGCTCTCTCTCTCCTCGGCAAGCTCCAAAACCTCCTTAGGAATTATAATTTTTTCTTCTTTCATCTCCTTAATTTTTAATCCAAGAACCTCATCAAACTTCTCCAGCAATTTTATTTTCTTACCTGAAGAAAAGTCGAAGTCGTCAAGCATTTTCAGGACAACCCGCAAAGCTCTCGGCAAATTCAAATCATCGTTAATCTCTATTAGAAATAAATTAGTATAACTTTCGGTCAAATCGTTTCCCTTATGTTTCTCGTTCCTGATTTCAATAACTTTTCTCCTAAAATTCTGAAAAGAATTTTTAGCGGCATCCAGATTATCGAGAGAGAAATTCAACGGCTTCCTGTAATGCGTCAACAAACACAAATACCGAAAGACAACTGCGTCATATCCCATCTTCTCAATTTCGGAGATTGTATAAAGTCCTCCGCTCGATTTGGAAATTTTCTCGCCCTTGCTCAAAAGAAAAGCTCCATGCAGCCAGTAATTAACAAATCTTTTTCCGGTAGCCGATTCACTCTGCGCAATTTCGTTGGTATGATGAACAGGAATATGGTCTTCCCCTCCAGTGTGTATGTCAAAATGTTTTCCTAAATATTTCATCGACATCGCAGAGCATTCGATATGCCATCCTGGAAAGCCAACTCCCCATGGCGACTTCCATTCCTGCTGTCTCTTTCCATCTTCTAAAGAAAACTTCCACAAAGCAAAATCCGTCTTATGTTTCTTATCTCCGACCTCGACTCTCTTTCCCGCCTTCAAACCTTTCAAATCCAATTTCGCCATTTTCCAATAATTCTTAAACCTAGATGAATCAAAATAAATTCCATCCCTCGTCCTATAAGTAAATCCCTTTTTCTCTAATTTCTTAACCAATCCAATCTGCTCTTTAATATGCTCGCTCGCCTTCGGCCACTTCCACGGAAGCTCAATGTTCAACTTCTTCAAGTCTTCTTTGAAAATATGAAAATAAAATTTAGTTATCTCTTTCGCTTTCTTCTTCTCCCTTTTAGCCGCTTCCTCTACTTTATCCTCGCCCTCGTCGCTGTCAGAAGTCAAATGCCCGACGTCGGTAACATTAATCACATGTTTAACCTTAAAACCATTAAACTCCAAAACTCTTCTCAACAAATCAGAAAAAATATAAGTCCTCAAATTCCCGATATGTTGGTACCAATACACCGTCGGTCCGCATGAGTACATCCCGACCTTTCCCTGAACAATCGGCTCGAAAGTTTCTTTCTTCCGCGTGAGAGTGTTGTAAAGTTTTAGTTTTGACATGACTTACAAAAGGAAGGAAAGGTTTTAAGGGTTTCTTTCATGGTAGGTGAAGAGAGCGATTGCATCCTAAGGAACCTCCAATTTCAAGTCATAAGCAAATGTGGCAAATTAGAACTTCTCTTAATGAGGCACAGCTAAAAGAACTTATGAAATAAGTTAGAGAAATTGCGTTTTTCCGACGACGGAAAATAATTTGGGACTAATTAAGCAATTTATCTTTTAGCAGGTATTAAGCGTCTTCGAAGAAGCACGAGCTGATTTCACGAAGAATCCTCGTGTCCTTTCCTCTGCCAAAAAATCGAATCCTGAAGCGTAATTATCGAAGATAATTTCGTTTAAACTAATTAAACGTTAAATATCTGCAGAAATCAGGGGCGGGAGTTTGTGTTTTGAATTGATTAATAAAGAAAATCACCTTTTAGAGGTGCTACCCTGTTTTGCTTTAGAGCCGACTTTAGACCTTCAAAATGGCGATCTACTTCGGGAAATTGTGCTCTTACATCTTCCGGAACTGCAGATTCATATCGTTCTCTATCCCACATTACTCGTTCTAAAACCTGTTGACATGAACAGTTGTTTCTACTACCTCTAATATGATGATATTCTGTTTCTCCCTTAAACGCTTCTATGGCTGCAACAAATTCCTTCATTTGAGAAGGAGAATATTGCTGTTCTTCTGTCATAAAAATAGTATTAATCCTTAATTTTTAAACCTTGGGGTGGGCTGATTTCTGCTTATTTTTCTTGATTTTCCCAGCGGTTAAGCGTAGCGAGGGAAGAAGATAACAAAAAAGAGGAAAGGTTCTCTTAATACCCCTTATACGCCCTTTTCACTCCATGTTTGCCTTCGATATCGGGCGCGTCGCGCCTTCGGCGCTCCTAACTATTGTGGCTATTTTTTTAGTTGTAAAAAACTAAAAAACTTAAATCAAAAAGTCTTTGTGTTCACCACGGACTAAAGTCAGTGGTTTGCGTGAGACTTTTGGACGCTCAAGATGCTCATCCACGCACTTCAGTGCGTGGTTTTCGCAAAGCATCTTAACATAAGCTAATTCAAACAAACCTTAATGTTTCCATTAGAAGTTGACGGAGAAAGCTGGGGTTATGTATTCGTTGAACCAGACGCATGTCTTAACTGGGAGGACCGAGAGAATTTTTTAAGAGAAACGGTTCGGCTTGACAGAGAGGGAGAAGATTCACACAATGTAAAAGGAGAATATTTTGAAGGAAAGATAACTCGGGGAAAATACTGCGTCTTCGGACAATTTAGCGGTGTTCTATATGAAGCAGAATTAGAAACAAATAAAGGAAAAAGATTTCCGAGCACCTTAGTAATGAGAAGAAATTCAGGGATGAATTGAATAATTCTAAATGATATTTTCAACAAATTCCTACTTCAATCCAACATACTGAATAACTTCTTCAGGAATCACGCGACCTGTTTCTGAGAATATAACCGTGCCATCGTTTTCCTTCTGCAACAATCCAATATTTATCAAGTTAGTTATTCTAGACCATGCAACACCCGAAATCAGTGGTTTACCAAAAGTTTTCTCAAAACGCTGAGCATCAAGCCTCAAAAATTTCAAATTAAAAAGAGTCCACACAAGCTCTTCTTCTTCGGGACCAAACTGAACTGCTCGCTCTGCGGTAATCTTCCCATCTTTAACCAGTTCGCACCACTGATTAAGTCCTTCTGTGTTATATGTCTCGCCCGTCGTAAAGAGCGAATATGCCTTCCAGCCAAATCCAAAAAGAGGCACGCGCTCTCCCCATCTGTCCATGCCATAAGCTTTGTCCAATTTAGACCATTGTGCATTGCTCACTTGTTTATAACCATTTTCAGTTAATACTTTATTTGCTGCGAATTGCATAGCAATGATATCTTCAATTGGAGGTTGGGTAAGCTTATCGCGAACAGACCAAAAACGATTCTGCATTTCCATTTCTCTTCGGAGACGCATACGATAGACAAAAATCGAGTCTGGACCTAAATCAGCAAGACGATTAACATCTTGTATAAATCCTTCAAGCGTTTGATTCGGCAACCCCCTCATAAGGTCATTGATTGTCTCACGAAAACCGCAAGAGTTAACATGACAAAATGCCTTCTCGGTCTGCTCCGCAGTATGCCGACGGTCGCATAACTTAAGAATATTATCATCAAACGTCTGAATCCCAAATGAAAACCTGTTAACACCTGCATCTCGCGCTGCGATTAAACGCTCTGGATCTTCCACAATACTTTCCGGAGAACCCTCCATGGTAATGTCAGCTCCGCTAACATCAAAAGAATCTGTGTATTTTTTAACTAAAGTGCCAATTGCAGGAGGAGAGAGTGTCGTCGGTGTCCCTCCGCCAAAATAAAGAGAGGTAATATTTCTACCTTTAAGCCGAGGATAATTCTCAAGAAAAGTTTTTAATTCTCTAACAAGCAAACCGGAATACTTATCGGTTTCTGTTTTGCCTTTATTTAGCACAACCGGAAATGTGCAAAATTTACATCTATAATTACAAACTGGCATATGAACATACGTTCCTATCACACTTTCGGGTTGGAGACTGTCGTAAACCGCATTAAGAATGATTCTTGGCTCGGCGGAAGAACCCCGCGTATCATTCCTTACCAAAAATTGATAACGCTCCACTGGAACACGCAAATTACCTTCTTTTGTAAAAACCGGTACAATGTTGTCTAGGACAAAACTTCTCGCTTCCTCTGCAACATCTTCTATACTCATTTCCATAAGAGATTCAAGATATTAAAGTATTTATAAATTTATCAATCTCCTCAATCGTCATAAAACTCATCAGCTCCTCCCTCTTATTCCCCGCGCCTTTAAATCCCCTCAAAAACTTTCCGCCAACATATTTAACGCGCCCAAAATCACCTTCGTCTCCAAAAAATTTCTTCTCCAACTTTACATACTCTTTAAACATCTTCAAATTCTTCTTAACATCCTCTACAGATAACTCTTCTCTATCAATCGAGGTTTTCTTATTAATATCACTAGCGAAGCGAGTTTTATCATTCACTCGCCTTCGGCGAGTACTATTTCCTAAATAATTCAAAATCCTCTCGAAAATCAATGGGTCTCCTATCGCGCCCCGCGCAATCATGACACCGTCGCATCCTGTCTCTTTAAACATTCTTTCAACATCTTCCTTGGAAAAAACATCGCCGTTCCCAATAACAGGAATTTTAATTTCGTCCTTAACTTTTTTAATCCAGCTCCATTCAGCAGGAACGTCTCTCCCATCAATTGCTAAACGAGGATGCAAAGTCAGGGCATCTGCTCCGGCTTTCTCAATCTCGCGCGCAACTTCCACGACGTTATTTTTCCTGAATCCAAGACGAATCTTCGCCGTAACCGGCTTTCCGGTTTTCTTCAAAATCTTTATCATTCTCGAAATTTTCTCAGGATTCCTCAACAAATAACTCCCTGCTTCATTCCCGGTAATTCGCAAAGAAGGACAACCACAATTCAAATCAATAAGCTCGAAATCTTTCCACTTTCCTGATTTAACAAACTTCTCAAATTCCTCCTCGCTGTTTCCGGTAATCTGCAAACCAATCGGTTTGTCTTCCTTATTCGTTTTCATCAAGTTTTTCGTCTTCTTGTTCTCATGAAGAATCGCATCAATGTAAAGCATCTCCGTGAAAGCCAAACTCGCTCCCGCACGTCGACACAAAAGCCGATAAGGCAAGTCAGTAACATCTACCATCGGCGCCAAGATTAATGGATTTGCAAGTTTCAGATTTCCTATTTTTATTGTCTTCATAAAGACAAATGCAACTCTGACATTAAAAAACTTTATAATATAGTCAACCAACTAAGTTCTTCGGTTAGTTTCGGTTGGTTGACTATTTAGGGGACCAATTTGCGACCGAGAAATTAAATTGGTTCACTATAATTTTAGATACAATGTGATTTAATGAAAAAATAATAATTATTGAGTTACTCTTGCCTTTTTAATGTTGGGAACGCCTCATGCAAACCGTACAAGATAACATCATACACTTGGATAACTAATTCGTACTTATCAATACGCTCTGCTGTACGAATTCTCTCTTCTACATCGGATCTTGTTAAGTCTCCTTTATGATTTCCCTGCAATTCTCTCTGATTAACATATTCGTGAAGAAATTCCCTGTTACGTCCTCTTTCGGCTCTTAAAATTGCTGCCAAGTTCTCTAACTTTTCTTTGTCTTCTTCCGCCATAACTTCTCTATTTTCTTTCTCTATTTAACCTTTTCGTTCTAGCTATAGTCCACCAATTTAATCTTTCGGTTTTCTGAAGCTTCGTGAGAAGCGAAGATTAGAGAACTTCGTTCTCTTTATTTATTGGTGGACTACGTCAAGAACCCTCAAAGATTTCGGGTTCTTGAGCGCATCC
>JACQLL010000009.1 GCA_016234025.1 Candidatus Pacearchaeota archaeon
GATTATGTCGAAGTGTTTGACAAACCTCGCATCTCAAGAATGCAGGCAAATGCATTCTTCACGACCGTCAAGATTTGAAAAATCATGAGGCTTTAGTGCGAGGAACACTTCTAACATGTCAAGAACTCTCCATATATAGTGAACCAATTTAATTTCTCGGTCGCAAATTGGTCCCCTAAATAGTCAACCAACCGAAACTAACCGAAGAACTTAGTTGGTTGACTATAGGTAGGTGGCATGTCGAGTTCTTGAGCATATCCAAGATGCTCTTCTCGGTTTGGATGGTCAAAGCATCTTGGTGTCCAAACAACAAGAATTCTCAATCTGACTTTGCGTCGAATTCTTGACTGCACCCAAGAACCGGAAGTTCTTGGTGAGTCCTCGCAAACTGCGGACTTTAGTCCGCAGAAAACAAAAAGGACTTTTTGATTTAGAATTATGCCTTCTTGAACTTTGTTATTTCCAGGAGCATATCCGCGTGACCGAGCAAAGTCGCTCTGCAACAATATCTCTCCAAACCAATCTCTGTCAGGACTTTACCGGCGTCCTCGCCTGCCTCGACGCGCTTCTTGTATTCTTCCCAAAGGTGTCCAAGCGGCTTGCCACATCCCATGCATCTAACCGGAATTATCATGACAATGAATGAAAAAATTGGTATTTAAGGTTTTCGGGAATGTGTTGTGCGTTTTAAAATAAGTATATAATTCAACTTATTCTTTTTACCTGATTACTACTTCTCTGATTTTTGATAATTTCTTCAACTAACTTATTATAAATAGGCTCTACATCATCTATAATCTTTCTAACTACCTCTTTTTTTAGGTTTGCATCATATGTTAGATAAGGAATATGTGCTATATCATTTCTCATCTCTTTTAGATTATGTAAAACCAACCTTTCATTTTCATTAATTAGAGGAGTATTCCAGTCATCAGGGTAACAGACAAGAGAGATTTGTTTTTTAGGAATTGGTTGCCCCGCAATCCAGTCTATTAATAACCCTAATGGTAAATTTTGCATCTTTTTCACTTCTACTGCTTTAAAACTTTGAGGAGGTTTTGGTAATTTTTTGAGTAATAGTCGATAAATTTCAGATTGAATTAGGCAAGTTAAATGCATAACAGCTTAGAAATATTGATTTGATTGAAAATTTATTTCTATCTCATTCATATGGACATAACTTGTACGAGGGTTATCCTTAAGAATATCCGATTCCATCAAAACATCCATAAAAAACTTATAATCTTTCTTTAGCATATCACTTATCTTCCCTCGCATCATCCCAAAAACAAACGACATTAAAAATCTTCTTAAGATTCACGTCTTCCTGCTGAATCTTTTGTGAATCTTCCTGCCGACGTAATAGACCGAGCCGAAGATGACAATTCCAGGGACGAGGTAAATTCCCAAGCTTGGCACGAGAAGCGAGGTGCCGAGAGCGCCGAGAGTTCCTGCGCCGAGAGATTCCAAAGCATTAACTGCCTGATGCACAGATTTCTCGACGTTTTTCTGCATCGCGTCGATTTGCATAATCATCTTTCCGTCTTTCAATATTCTTACTTTCTTATCTTCCTCTGAAACAAGAACGACAAGATTGTCGTCTTCCGCTGCGTTCAAACCGGCGCTGTGTCTTGTGCCGAAATTCCGGAAAACTTTGCCTCTGTTTTTTATCATCGCCCCGTACGCCTTCATCTTGCCTTTTTTGTCCATCACAACTGCGCCGTCCATCAAGGCAAGCGACTCCAAAAGTTTCGGATTTTTCAAAACGTTGAAGGACTTAACTGACTGTGCGACAAGCGTATCGTAATCTACGTCTCCGACGACAAAAAGAGCTCCTTCTCCACGTTTCGCAATTTTCAGTCCAACATTAATCAATAATTCCTGCAATTCCTTAACATTATCTTTTTTCACATTACTAAAAAGCCATATCTCTTTAAATATCTTTTCCAAGCTGAACTGGAAAAGTTAAAATAGTATTATTTCCTTTTTTAACGATGGAAAAGGAGGAATTTTACAGAAAGATAAAATCGAAGAGAAGAATTGTCGTTTTGGTCGCAATACTAAGTGTTCTCGTCCTCTACATATTCAGAACAGAATACTCTCTTATCAGAACTATCGGCGTCATAGGGCTTCTTGGGCTTTTTCATCTCGCCGACTTCCTTTTTGAACTGGACTTTGAAGTCAAACATTATTTTTTCATAATATTAATAGCCATAATAAGTTTCCCGCTCGGCTCTCTATATTTACTATATACTAACTTTGATAAATTAATGCACTTCATTGAACCAATTATGTTATCCTCGATAATAATATTTATGGTTTCAAAATTGAAAATAGAATTTAAATGGAGATTGCTTTTTGTTTTTTTCATTGTCGTCGGGCTTCTCGGAATGTTTGAAATAGGGGAATATATTTTAGATACTTTCTTTGGATTTAGATTACAGGGGGTTTATATTTATGAAACCACCGGTAATTTCTATCTTTCACAGAGTAAAATAGATGATACAATAATTGACATGACCCTCGGAATTTTAGGAACCGCTTCTTACATAGTTTCGGTTGCTCTCCTCGGTAAAGAAAGAAAAAAATTATTCAGAAAATAGTTTCTTGTCAAGAACCGACTACTAGGGTCGGTTGCGTGTATAGTCCTCAAGAACGCTGGAAGTTGCGTTCTTGAGGTGCTCACTCTGCGCTTTAGTGCGGAGGGTTCACGAAGCATCTTGGCATCTAAAACTTTAAAAAATCTAAAGTCTATATAAGATATGTTATCCATAACAAAAGAAGAGTTAGACAAATTTGATTTTGAGATATTGGATGATTTGCAGAACATACGTTGGAGAGAGAGGGCGGGGACGACAATCATTGCAAAGTCCGATGATTCCGGAGTATATTCTCTCGTCAGGGCAAGAGATGTCAAAGGTAATTTTTACAGCGACCCCAAAAGAAGAATGTCTGACAAAGCCAAAGGAGACCGGGACATAAACGAAATTTTAACCTATGTCTCAACCATCGAAGATTTGTTGGACGAACTATCAGACCCAAGATGGCACGGCGTCGGGAGAGAAACAAAAGATATTCTTTTCAGAATTGCGCGGACACCTCCGACAGAAAGAACAAAAGAATTAGAAAACAGCGCATGGGAAATGATTCACGACGGCAGATACGACAATGAAACAAAAGAGTGGTTAGAGTTGGCTTATGACGGCGCGACGCTTGCGCATGTTACAGGAAAGCCGGAGAAATTTACAAAATATAATCCAAACGCAGTTTTTGGCAGGGCAGAGTCTAATCAACTTTAAAGTCAGCTCTGTAACGATATTTCTTGACGCCGACCTCGCCTGCTTTCTTTATTTTTAGAAATTTAATTTTCTTTTTCGCTCTCTGCGCCTCTCGCAAAATTAATTCTCTCAACTTTTCTTTTTCTTCCTCTTTGTAGAATCCATAATAATGGATGACTCCTTTTTTCTTTATAACTTTAAAAGCAACGTCGAGAAAACTATCTTCCAGATTAGGCCGCGCCATAATTATCCTGTCGAATTTGTCTTTAATTTTAGACGCAACTTTCCTGACGTCTCCCTGAACAACATAAACGTTACTCAATTTATTCCTCTTCACGTTTTCTTTTGCGTATTTATTACACTCTTTGCTTAACTCAATAGAAAAGATTTTCTTTGACTTGCCGAGTTTTCCAATCACAATTGCAAACGGCGCTACTCCGCCAAACATGACCAAAACTTCCTCGCCCTTCTCAACTTTCAAAGCAATTTCTTTTCTTTCCGTCGACAAACGCGGCGAAAAATAACAACTCTCGACATTCAATCCGAAAACGCAATCATTCTCCCTATAAATCGCTTCTTTTGTTTTTTCCCCTGCAGTCCATTTAGTTCTCTGTTTTCTCAATCTTCCTTTGAATTTGCCGGATTTCTCTAAAATAGTCCTGACACTTTTGTGTTGTTTCAAAAATTCTTCAGCGATTTCTCTCTTCTCTTTCTGTTTCATTTCGCCGGGAAATTTCACAATCGCGATATTCCCGACAACATCGTAGTTTGCCATAACCTACAGAGTGAAAAATTGTTTAAAAATGTGTTTAGTGAAACATTTATATATCCTTTTCCCCTGAAAAATAAAAGAGGCAAAATGAGGAAAATACTTGGCTACATCTTTTCGATACTAGGTATTCTTGGGGTTGCAGGGACAGCCATTCCCGAAGCCAGAACGCTTTTTCCGCTGCCTCCTGAAATCAGCGACACGATTCTTCTCGTCATCTCAATAGCCTTAATTTTAGTCGGGATATTTATTATCATGAAGACAGGAAAACGAAGAGGTTCTGTCGAACTTCCAATCTTTCAGGGAAAAAACGTCGTCGGTTTTAGAAGGACGAAGTGAATTTATAATTCGTCTCTTACTATTTGTCTTTCTTGCAGGGAGTTTCTTTATTTATTCTCCATTTGGGTTCAATACCCCGCAGCTTGCTGCGAAGAAGCGAAGCGACGATGGGATCGCAAAATTTTAGGCAATCTCTTTATTTAAACACATAAAGATAACCTTCAAATATTTCTATGCTGTTTCACAACAATTTAGTCAAGCCGCTTTCCTTAACTTTTCTTTATCGAAATTAACTTTGATAACATTCGCTGATCTGTCTTTGACATCGTCATATCCATTCTCTCTTGCTTTCTCGACGCTGATTTGATGCCATGGTTTGTGTTTCAGGCCAAGTTTCTTTTCGGTATTGTAGACGACGTCGCTTACCATTCTCTTCTGGATAATTCTGCTTAGGCCTTCATCAACTAATGTGAAACCCGGAATGTAACTCACGACTCCTTCGAAAATATTTTTCATTGAGTCGATATAGTTTCCTGTTCTCGCAGCATAAACGATGCTGTAAGCTTTTTCAGGAATTTGCGCAAGTAGATTTATGAACTTGCCTCCCAAACTTCCGACGATATCTCCTGTCGCGAGCCACGCGTCTGCCGTGTAACCGACTGCGTGTCCGGCGGAACTAATCTTATGAGTCAGGCCTCCGAGATATTCTTCATATCTGTCGAATGATTCGTTGACACTTTCCTCAAGCGCACTTCTATATTCGGGAGTTCTCTCGATTGCTTCTCTGATATGCGGCGCGCTCACTAAAACATAATCTTCCAGCCCTTTCTTTGTTTCAGGCATTTTTCTCACAAGGTCTCTTAAACTTTTCATTCTTCCTCCTTGAACTTACAAAACAGCTGGTTAAAATCCAGTTCTCCGATTAACTCATTATTCTCCACGATGGGAATGGAATAAGTTCCTTGCGCGACCATCTTTCTATAAGCAGATTCGTAACTTTCTTCGACATCTGATGTTTGAATCGGTTTTGTCATTATTTCTTTCGCTTTTGTTTTTTTTGGGTTGAGTTCTCGAGAGACAACTCTATTGCAAATATCGACAGTCGAAATAATTCCAACAGGAGAATTTTTGTTATCGACGACGATAAGATGTCTGACGCCTGTGTCTCTCAAGATTCTGGAGACCTCTAAGACGGAGTCGTTTTCTTTGCAAATCACTGCGTCTCTCAATTTTTCTTTATTCATCATTATACTTTACTTTCAAGGTTTTTATTTTTTTCTATTAACTTTTTTATCTGTTTTGCTGAATATCCCAGCCCTTTAGCCAAAGACGTAAATGGCAAGGCGAGAGTTTTCTTTATTTGTTTTTCTATAAAGGCAGGAAGCAATTTTGTCAGGCCCTTTGCAGTTAAACCGGCACAAATTCCGACGACAACGGGATTTATTGAATAATCAATCCAAACAGGTTTTGAATAAGGCTCAATAGGCATTTCTTCTCTGACTGAATCATAAGTATTATCGACTCCCCTTTCAAAATGAAGGGCTTTTTCTCCTGTTCTGTCTAAATCTTTTTGAGAGACATTGCCTCTTAAACCGAATGCGTTTTTGTCTCCTGTTTCATGTAAGATGTCTTCGGTTTCGTAACCCTCTCTAACTCTTACAATCACATCAGGGAACAATTCGTTAAATCTTTCGTTCTGCGCGACACTTTCGTTTTTGACATCTGCTAAATAGTTGCAAAACTCTTTTACAACGTGTTCATTTTTTTCTCTTGCGTCATAGAATTCTCTGATGTGTTTGTAAAATTCTTTCAATCTTCCTGAACTCTCTCTTGCCTCGGCAGGATTCATTCCGTAGAGTTCGATTATTTTGTCGTCGAGAGTTTCCATTATTTCTGGTTTCAGAGAATTCCCTGCTTCAAAAAAGTTTTTCAATGTCCCTTCTATCTGAATTTTTAACCTCTCTGCTACTCTCGAGATAGTTTCGTTTTCTCTGTAAAGGTTGACAAGAGAACCGACGAATTCTCTTCTCTGCAGAAAGTAATCTTCAAACATAGCCCTTGCCTCTGAATTGTTTTCCCTTGCCTCGCCGACTATTGCCAAAGCTTCCTCAAGATTTCTCGCGGCTTTCATTCCCTCTGGTCCGCCTGTTGCAAAGTCGTAAGCCGTCTTACCAAGATGCCTTGCGTGTTGAACTCCTTCTCTCAAGTTCTCAAAAAATTCCTGATTAATCAGCGACGCTCCTACAATTCCTGTTCCGACTAAAGTTCCTGTAGAACCAATCTCTTCGCAATATTCTCTTTTCTCTTCCATTGATTCATTTTGGAAAATATGTATTTAAACTCTTCTATTGTAACAATATTAAAGTGATAACAGAGTTAGAGAAACGATAACCTAAGATAATGGTTTTATAAGATTCTGCAGCTGACTTTCTTTAATCTTTAACTCTGCTTTTATCGCGTCTGCACCTGCTCCGGGTGGCGCTCTTGCGAGATCGTTGTATAGGTCGTTAATGTCTGCTTGTATTCTCGCGGCTCTTGCTCTTTTGGTAGTATCAGTTATGCTTTTAATTTGGCTCCTGAACATAACTGCTCTTACATTTTTGTCGAAGATTATTAACAAGAAAGACAAAACCGCAATTGCCAAATACAAGATTCCGAGGTTTTCCCACCAAGCGTAGTCGGACGCCAAGCCGAGAGAAAGGTCGTCCCATCGTAAATAAGCCAACGCCGCAAAAATAATAACGTATGCGCTCCAGCCGATTTTTCTAAACGCAGAACTGTTAAATCCCTCTATGAAAAAGAAGCCAATGGCAAAAGGCAGAATTGTCGCAAAGAAAACTCCGAGAACTCCGTAAGGTAACCAGATAAAATTAACTAAACTCTCTGTCGTTATGTATCTCACGGCGATTAAAGAAACAGCCAGCGAAATAATCAGCCGAACTCCGGCTTTGTCGCCGCCGATTTGCGGAATGTTCGCAACTGTTTTGTAAACGACTGCGAACAAGATTATGAAGACAAGAAGTTTTATGAAGAAAACCTGTCCTGCGTCAATGCCTCCTGTGAACTGAACGTCGCCAAGAAGAAAGCTTATCGCATCACCGGAGCCGTCGAGAAAATTATCGAGCGAGTCGCTAAAGCTCCGCGCCGCGACAAATGCTATCGACAGAACTCCAATCAACGCCGCGAGAATCAGGATTTTTTTATTTTTCATTTTAGTCCATATCACTCGTATCATAAACATCCTTTGCATATTCTTTTTTGCTTGCTCTAGCAGCTGCGCTCATCTGTTTAGATTTCTCAATCAAAGCTTTTGTTTTTTCTTTAAACCACTTAGCGTAGAATCTTTTTTCCCAGAGAAACATTGCCAAAGCAGCAATGCCCAAGATTGGATATATTAGAGTACCAAAAGAACCGATTTCTTCTGGAGTGGCAGATAACCACCTAATTCCGAGAACTATAATAAAAGCTAACCAGAGAAACTTCGCCGCAAATTCATACCCTCCATCATAAGCCCTTTTTGATATTGCGGCGATAGCAAAAAATGGAATTACTCCTGTAAGGACTATGCCTAATGCCCCATATGACAATAAAATAGAATTTATTTCTTCAGTAGTTAAATAGAAGATTATTAAAAATGACAACACTCCAGCGACCACACCATTAATCCAGACATTCTTACCTAAAAAAGGCAAGAATCCTCCAATTGAGTAAAGTATCAATGCCGATAATAGAAACAACAAAAATTTTTTAAAGCTATCCCCTTCAATAAAGTTGAGATTAAAAGCATCCCCACTTCTATCGAGAATTTTATCAAGAATAGTTTCAGATCCTCCTGCGGGCTGCGTCGTCTGCGCAACAACAATCTGCGCCACCAAAGGCAAAGCAAACATTACAAAAATAAACACTATAAGTAAACTCTTTTTTTGCATACTATTTTAAAGTAAACTTGTTTATAAAGTTTTCTCTACTGAACCTTTATAAAATAATCTTCCTTAATAATAAAATGAAAAAACGCATCTTGTTCACGTTCGTCTTCATGGTTATTTTAGTTTCGTCTCAATTCTCCTCTGCGCAGAGAAATCCCGGCGACGTCGCGGAAGTTTTGGAAGACGAATTTAACATCGACGCCGACAAAATCCCGTCAAGCCCCGAAGAAATTCAAAGAAAATACCTTCAGCAACAATGGGAAGAACTGGCAAAGAACAACACATACTACGGAAAGATTCACAACACATTCACAAACAATCAATTGTTCTTCCAAATCGTCTTCGGAAGCCCTTACCAATTTTCCCTGACATTTCTTTTAATCGTCGCACTTTGGTTCTTTGTTTTGTTTCATGTTTCAAGAGTGATCGAAGGGGCTGGAATTATCACGGGATGGAAAGCGTTCTTGGTCGGCGTTGCCGTTGCGATTGTAGTCGCGCAATTAAGAATCCTAAAACTAATCTCAACCTTCGCAATCGACGTGACATTCAGCAAGGACTCTTGGTGGATTCGTGTAATCTTCGCGATTATAGTTCTTGGCTTGATAGCAGTAGCTCACGTCGCTTCTTCGCTTCTCGAGAAAAAACTAAACAAAGATAAAAAAGCGAAAAAAGAAGAGGAGTTTGGACAGAATTTGAGAGAACTAAAATCGCTAAGAAAGAATATCAAGGACTGAACTCTCTCGTCGTTTTTCCAACTTCGGCCGCAAAACTAATATCTCTTCCTATTTCGCCTGCTTTCTCTTCTCTTGCTTTGTTTTTAATCGACTTTAATAACTTGCCCAGAGCGAAAAAAATAACAACGAGTAAAATCAAGCCAATCGCCAGATTAATCACTCCTAATTCTTCTAATACTCCGAATAGTGTGCTTAAGTCCAGTATAAACCCTGTCATTAGCAGGACGCCTCCTGAAATCGACGCAAGCAAGGCGACAATCACGGCGAGAACCCACGACTTCCAGTCAGAGAAAAAAATTTCCGCGGCGACTTTTATTAACAACACGAGAACGACGAAGAGTGAGATTAGAATTATCAGCTCCTGGAGATTGACTTGTCGGTCTGTTTTAATTCCAAAGAGAATCTTGGAGACGAATTGCAAGTTTTCCGGAATCTCAATTTCTTTGGCGAGAATCTCGTTGCTTTTGCTTTTCGCTTCGGACACTTTTTGCGTCAGTTCGTCCTCTGTTAAATTAACCTGCGCCGCGACCGAA
>JACQLL010000012.1 GCA_016234025.1 Candidatus Pacearchaeota archaeon
CGTGAGAAGCGAAGATTAGAGAACTTCGTTCTCTTTATTTATTGGTGGACTACGTCAAGAACCCTCAAAGATTTCGGGTTCTTGAGCGCATCCAAGAATTCAACTTTCAGAATTCTTGGTGTTAGGGAACCAACACCGAGAGACTTAGTTGGTTCACTATAACCCCCCAAATTGTCAGTTGCTACACCGAGAACTTTTTCTGCTTTGCGCAGGTTCTCGGGGCCGTCAAGAATGCAACTGTCAGCATTCTTGAGGTATTCGAGAGAACAAAAAACAATGGAGAAATATTTTGGTCTCTCGTTATAATTCAATACGCATCGCCGAGCCGTCGCCAAAGTGGACGTGGCTTCGAAATCCTGCAGCCACGGATTCAGTGGAGTAAATTCAGGGCAGGCAGGATTGACGTCGGCGGCTAAATAACACAGAGAAAAAAATTAACAGAGCCATAAGATTTATAAAAAAGAAAGTTCTTGTACTAAAATGGAAAACAAGATTTTCTTAAGCTTTATATTTTTAGTTTTGTTATCAACTGGAGTTGTAGCTGCCGGAGCCGGCGAAGGCAGCTCGGCTGATACGCAAACAAATTCAGAAACTAACGTCGATGATGGTGCGTCTCAAAGAGAAACTAACGTCGATGATGGTGCGTCTCAAAGAATAAACTGCGAGACAAGAGAAACTTTGAGAGAAAGAGTAAAGTGCAGAATTGAAAACAAAGGTAGATTAGAAATAACAGAAGAAGCAAACGTTCCTGAAGCTTGCAGAAGATTAGAGCAAACAGAAGCTGTCGGAAGATTGGGCAAAGAAAGATGCAAAGCATTATATGCTAACGTAAGAGGATGCTACGCTCTTCCAAGAGTTAGCAGCGAAGGCGGCAGAGATGCCTGTTTCAGAAGAGTTGCAGGATTAGGAACGGCCGTCGTTTCAGGCAACGCAGACAAAACTGCATTGCGACAATATGTTGTTACACTTCTTTATGAAATAGAAGAAAGGATTGAGGCAAAACAGGAAACCGGAGACATAACATCGGAGCAGGCAGCCGAAGTAATCGGAATGATTGTAGAAATAAAAGAAAAGATAATGAACGGAGATTCAAGAGATGAAATCAGACCAATGATTCAGGAACTGAAAATTAAAATAAAAGGACTGGACAATGAGTAGAAATACATTGATTTGGATAGTTGTTGTGATTTTGGTTTTAATTCTAGCTTTCGTCTTTCTTAATAACAGCGATGATTCTTCCAGCGACGAAGAGAGCGAGCAAAACATCGACGAAGCGACTGGCGGAAGCGAGACGCAGTACGCTTCCCTGGAAAGCGATGAAGATGTTTTCAACCAGATTGACGACGCTTTGGATAATATTTAAAAATTTTCTGTAAGAAATAATTTAAAAATGATGATTCCCATGTAATTTAATGCAAGAAAGATTGTCATTCCATGAGCAGATAAGGAAGAATAAGATAAAGTCTTTTGTTTTAATTGTAGTGATTTTTATATTTTTCATAATTCTTGGAGCGGTTATTTCGTTTGCTGTTGACCCCGGCTATTTTTTTGTTATTATGATTATTGCGACTATTTTTTCTTTGCTGTATGTTCTGATTAGCTATTATAAATCTGATAAAATTGCTTTAGCATCTGTCAGGGCAAAGCCTGCTTCAATGACAGAGCATAGAAATTTTTTTCATGCTGCTGAAAACATGGCTCTTGCTTCCGGATTGCCGATGCCTAAACTTTACGTTATGGAATCAGAACAAATAAACGGTTTCGCTTCCGGAAAAGACCCTGAAAATGCTGTGATTTGCATGACAACAGGAGCTCTGGAAAAACTTGACAAACAGGAACTAGAGGGAGTTATTGCCCACGAAATGTCACACATCGCGAATTATGACATCAGGTTTATGACTTTGACTGCTGTGATGGTTGGCTTGATTTCAATTATCGCACAGATTTACTTGAGAAGCTTGTGGTTTTCCGGTCATGGCGAAGGGAAAAGAGAGGGGAGACTGCAGCTAGCCATGATTATTTTAGCTGTTGTTTTTGCAATCCTCGCTCCAATTGCAGCCAACTTAGTTTCGCTGGCAATATCAAGGAAGAGGGAATTCACGGCAGATGCTACAGCTGTGAAGTTTACAAGATATCCGACTGGCTTGAAAAAAGCTTTAGAGAAAATAAAGAAAGAACATGTGAACATAGAGAAAGATGGTAGGAGATATTCTAAAGCTGTTGCTCCTTTGTTTATCTCTGACCCTTTCAAGAAGAAGATTGCGGGGGTTTTTTCGACGCATCCACCAATTGAGGAAAGGATTAGAAGATTGGAGAGGATGTGAACTACAGCAGACCAACAAAGTCTCTCGGTTTTTTGTTGCTCCGCTGTCTAGTAAACCAACCGAAGAATTAAGTTGGTTTACTATATCTAACTCTAACCTTGCTGTTAAATGGTTCCTGGAAGTACGCTGTTGTTGTTCTCCCGTCATCCAAGTGGATTGTTACCGGCAGAGATGCAGGAAAATAAAGTTCAACTCTCCTTCCGTCTTCCAAAGCCTGAAGAGCTCTTAATTCTTCGCTAAGCCGAAGCGGAAAAACTGTCTGGTATGACTCTAAAGAAACTCCAAACTTTCTTTCTCTTTCAGCCCGAAAAGCTGCTACACCATCCTGATATTTCGTGTCTTGCGCAACAAAATCGTCGGAAGTTGTCGATGGAAAAAGCGAGTCCATTTCTTGAACAGCAAGAACTTCTCCTTCACTGTTAATTACAGCGCATGGTTGTCTCATAATTTCAAGTAACTAGCAAAGTATAAAAACCTTTCGCAAAAAAATTGTGGCTTATCGCTTCATAGTATCATAATCTTTACTTTTCTTTATCCAGTCTTCTATTTTCTCCCCGTTTGACGTAAAGGTCGTTTTATCCCAGAGCTTTCCGAAATCTTTGCTTATGTGATAGGCGGCTTCCCTGCACATGATAAAATATGTTTTGTTTGGGAGTTCACCTTTGTGGTCGAGAGATACAAAATTATCAATCACGACAAAGCACTTTCCTAATTTCTTTTTATTTTTGAAATCATAGGCAGAGGTCTGCTCGAGGTTGTAAAAATCTTCTCTTTTTTTCAGTCTAATCAATTCTTTATCGTCAACTTCAAACATAACTCCATTGAAATAACTTTTTTTATTTTTCACCAAATTTAAGAAATCTTTTTTCTCTTTGTTGTCTTCTAAATTAAATTCCCGCTTATATCCTTTTACTATAACTGGTTTAAATTTTTTGTTCGGGATGGTTTCTTGCAAAGATTTGTGACTTAGCAGACTTCCGTAACCAACGAATGAGTATTTCATGTGGTAAATAAGAAAGAAGAATTTAAAAAGTTTAGCTTCGAATAAACAAATAGTAAGAGGGCAATAAAACCCCCAGAAAAAAGAAAAGAAAATGCTTAAGCCGCTCTCGCCAAGAATTATTTCAATAAGAGAGAAAATGATGAGGAGAATTCCCATAGATGCCTGTATCCAGTAAGCTAAATTTGTTTGATAAAACTGCTTTCTGAAAATAATGGTAATTAATGTGATAAAAGTTATTAAAACTGAAAAGCCCACAACATAGGGTATTAACTTGAAAACTAATTGTTAGTTGTTTTGTGTTTCATCTTTTTCTTATTAGTAAACTATATAAAAACTTTGGCATTTATGGGAATATGAAATCCTTCGACGAACGCTGTTATGAAGCTTTGATGAAAGTCCCAAAGGGTAAAGTCACGACTTACGGTGAGATAGCCAAGGCTATTGGCTCTCCGAAAGCGGCGCGCGCCGTCGGAAACGCGATGAATAAAAACCCGTATGCTCCGAAAGTTCCGTGCCACAGAGTAATCGCCAGCGACGGAAAAATCGGCGGATTTGCATCTGGGACGAAGAAGAAAATAAAAATGTTAAGAGAAGAAGGTGTTGAGATTAAAGAAGGGAAGGTTGATTTAGAAAAGTATTTGTTTAATTTTAGATAAAGTGAAATAGTAATCGTCTTTAAAGAAAAGATTTATAATTAATAAGAAAGGATTATTGTATGAGCCAGATTTATTTTGCCACAACAAACAAAGGAAAAGTTAATTCTGTGAGTAGTGCTTTATCTAAATATGGAATTGAGATTGTTCATTATCCTCTTGAATTGCCGGAGCCACGAAGTGACGACCTTAGAGAAATTGCCAGAGAAAAAGTTTTATTCGCTTATGAGAAAATCGGGAAACCTTGTATTGCGCTAGATTCCGGATTTTACGTTCATTCTTTAAACGGATTCCCAAAAGCATTTGTAAATTTTGTTCTCGGAACAATTGGAATTGAAGGAATCTTAAAATTAGTTGATGGAAGATCTCGAGATTGTGAATTTAGAAATTGTTTATCCTATTTTGATGATAGCAGACCAGAACCAGATTATTTTGAATCAAATGTAGAGGGCTTACTTTCTGATTTCCCTAGAGGTGAGATGCGAGATTATTATTGGAGCAAATTGTTCCTGGTTTTCATTCCGAAAAATGGAAACAAAACTTTAGCAGAATTGACTTTTGAAGAGTATCAGAACTGGAGAAAAGAAAGATATAAAGATTCTTTTGCAACAAAATTTGCCGAATGGTTTTCCAAAAAAGAGAGTTAGTTTTTTTGAGCTTCTTCGCTTTTGATTTTCTCTTCTGGAATTGTTCCTTGAATTCTAAAATTAGCTTCTGGCCAGGAATATTCTCTTCCGTCGAATGTGAATGACGTTGCATATTCTAACTTGCCACGAATTTCTTTAGCAGACATTCCTTGCTTCATCAATTCAATGCCCACAAGATATTTCTCAACGCCCTTCCTGAAAATTGGAACATCATTCATTCTAAATCTATCAAGAAAATTTAAATCAGCTCTTGACAATGGAAATTTATTTTGCGTAACTTCTCCAAAATACAAGCTGTACAGCGAATCAACGATTCGAGCCATGACCTCATCTTCGTTTCCAAGTATTTCATCAATTTTATAGGTATTGCTAAAGGTTGTAACATTTCGCATGGTCCTAGAAAGACCGCCAGTCATTCGCTGAAGTGAAAAATTAATTTCTTCGGCGTCGAAAACAGGCAAGTCGATATCTAGAGACTTTATTATTTCTTGAATTTGCTCTTTTTCCTCATCTGATAATTTTTCTCCTTCTGGCAATTTATCTAAATCTTCCTGAAGCTTTTTAATCATCTCTTCTCTTTCCTTCCTCTCTGCAGAATGATATTCGGCAAGAATAGTTTTGCGATATTGCATTATTGGCTCTCCTAGTTTTTCATACGTTTCTAAATTCTTATAGATATCAGTAAAAAATTTGCGAGTTTCAACAAGATTAGCAAGAGGCATTTCTTCATTGATTCTGCCCTTTAAATCTTGCAATTTTCTGTTAGTGTCAAGTAGATAATCAATTGCTGGTTTCCATTGTTTATCGACATTCTCTCTTGTAAAATCAATCTTTCGCTGTGACTCTTTTGAAATATACGGCTTTAATTCCTCGTTTTCAGAGATGTATTCATTTGTTTTCTTAAATAGCTGATATTGCTCCGTATATTCTTTAATCAAAACACTAATATTGCTTGCGAAGCCCATAACACGCTCTGATTCTTCTGCGCGTTTCATTAAATCTCTTAGCTTTTCAAATTCAGGGCTTTCAACTTTTCTCTTAGTAAAAGCAACTATTTCCTCAAGAATAGGTCTGGAAAATCCTTCATCGTAGTATAACCCTCTTTTTCCTTTGCTATCAAATATGCTATGCCACAGTTCATGGTCAATTGAATCTAAAACCTCATCGCTCTTTTCCGAAATATCTGGGAGAAGCAGATGGTCGTTTTCAGGATTAAAAGCGCCTGTGAAACCTAAAACGCCAAATTTTGCCATTAAATCGATGGTTTTTCTCGGAAGGTTTGTAAGATGAACATGTCCTTCTTCTATTTTATTTGTGTAGTCATTTTCAATATATCCTTCAACCCAAGAATCGTGCTTTCTGATTTCGCGTTCTACTTGCTGCTTCCACACAAGTTGTGTTGTTGGCTGCGTTAATTGAGTTGCTGGTTGCGCAGCTGAGAAAATACCGAGAACATTTCCAATCAGTGCTGCTAAAACTTTCCGAGCCATGTGGCTTAATAAAATAAAGTCTATTTAATACTTTCTATAAAGGGAAAGCAGTTAGTGTTCTTCGATAATTATTCTATAGCAAAAGACTTAAGTATTCTTCCAATTGGTCTTTTGCTATATTCGAGGGAACAAAAAGCTTGGTAAATTATTTTGGTCTCTCGCTATAGATAAATTGCCTTTGCAATTTATAGTCAACGACATTAATAACTCCCTGTTTTGTCGTTGACTTATTAGGGAAAGACTTTCGTCTTTCACTATAATTTTTAATTTCTCACAACTTCGCCAGTCAAAGATTCTTTATCCTCCCATCCGCTTGGCG
Source organism: Candidatus Pacearchaeota archaeon (assembly GCA_016234025.1). GTDB lineage: Archaea > Nanobdellota > Nanobdellia > Pacearchaeales > GW2011-AR1 > UBA73. The sequence continues at coordinate 6,437 of JACQLL010000012.1, forward strand.
TATCTTCTTCGAAATCATCTCTGAACTGTGAGCATTCTTTTCTGTTGTCTGGATTCTCGCAGTATTCTCTGCATTCTTCTTCATTCTTGCAGCCACCTGGACCTTCTCTTCCTTCTTCATTTTCATGTTCTCCATCACCCATCACTCTTTCAAAGAATTGTCTAGTGAAGAATTTTGCGTGGCTTTCTGCATTTTCTGGTGTGACAACTGCTGAATTCATTAAGCTTCTAAACATGATATACATTTTTACGCCGTCTGTTGTTCTTTTCACAAAGTTGCCTTCACGAGGTTTCCTGTCCCAAGGAGGACTTTCAAGTTCAACTCTTCTTTGTTCTTCAGAAACAATATTTAAAAGTTTATCAACATCAAGTTCAACTTTCACATTTTCTCCCGGATTTCCTGCGGGAGGCATTGGCTCAAAATACATAAGTTCTTTTTCGTTAATCTGTCCGTAAACATTAAATACAATTTCGCCAGTTTCAAAATCTTTTAACTGCAAGACAAAGTTCTCTCCGTATCTATCGTTGAACTCTCTTACCGCTCTCATGAACTCCTCATCTTCTCTTAAATCTTGTTTTTCTTCTTCAGAAAGTCTGCCTGTTTTTTCTTGTTCAGGAGGACCGGGCAATTTATGAGCTTCCATTGATTTTTTCATTTCAAGCTTAAAGAATTCTCTTGAAGGAAAAAGCCAGGTCTTCATGTAAGGAGAAATAATTTCCCTCTCGCCTTCGCCGAATTGACTCGTTGTTTTTATTTCTTCCCAAAACTCAACACTTCCATATTCTGTTTCGTATTTGAAATTAATCAGTTCGTGCGGAGGCAGAGAAGCTTCTCCCAAGCATTGCAATCTTTCTGTTATTTGCCGTGAAATGTCGACATCCCTCCAGTAAATTTCATAAATTCCGGAGATGTGCTTTTCCCAATCTTCTGCAGAATTTGCAACATACTGTTCAAAGAACCAGCGCGCAAATTCTTCGTTCAGGGAATTTTCCAATTCTTTTCTTTGTTTTAGCAGATTTTCAAGGTCTTGCCCGCACCAGTCATTTCCGCCTTGCGAATAATATTTATTTTTTATTAAATGAAAATTATTGAATTCATCGTTTCTATCTCCTGCCCAGCCGCCGAACCAGACAAAGCTCTCTGTTTTTCCCTGCGATTCCCTGCACGAACCGCCGACGGTGAAGACGAATCTTTCTTCTTTGTGTTGTTCTCTCTCTGGCTCAATCCAAGTATCTTCTCCTTTCAGGCATTTTTCAGAACATTCGCTTTTGCATAAGTCAAGAGAGTTTTCTCCCTCGCATTTTGCTTCGCAGCTAACTCTGACTTCGTCAACTTTGCATTCTAATTCTTCGCCGCAATCTTCGCGAATGCAGCCTTCAACACAAGGTCTGATTTCTCGGTCGTAGCATTCTCTGTTGCACCTTTCACCGCATTCGTTTTCTCTTCTTTCTGTTTCATCTCTCTCTTGCCCTTGCCTATCTTCACCTTCATCGCGCTCTCTTCTTTCTTCATCTTCTCTTTCATCGTCGCGGTTTTCAGAATTGCTTTCTTGAGAATTATCAGAATCTTCATTTTGCTCATTTTGGTTGCCCTCGGGGTTTTCATTTTCCTGCTCGTTTGCTCCTTCTTCAGAGCCACCTCCACTTTCTCCTGTGCCTTCTTCTCCGTCCGGATTTTCTCCTTCGCCAGCGTCTCCGCCATCTCCGACAGTGAAACCAGTAATTTTCATCCTGCTCGCTAAGGTTCTAAAGAAAGAGAAAATTACATTGCCTGTAATTTCTGGAGTTTGCTCTGGCTCTACTTCTGGAATTTCTTCTGTTTCTTGTTCCGACTCTTGTTGTTCCTGCGATTCTGGAATTTCTTCTGTTGTTTCCTCAACTTCCATGGAATCCTGAATTTCTTGTTCTTCGCTCCTGATAGATTCCGGAAGAGTGACGCATCTTCCGTTGCTGCATACATCATTTTCATTGCCACAATCGCTTTTCACAACGCATTCATCGCCAACAACTTCTATTTCTTCAATTTCTTCTGCTGTTTCGGAAATTCCTTCTTCACATTCAACGCCCGTTTCTCTCCACAAGCCGTTGGTGCATTCTTCTACAACAACTTCTTCTCCAGACGAGCAATGATTTATTTTTCTTTCGCCGTCAACGCATTCCGGCTCTCTGCATTCTGTTAACTGCGTGATTTGGCATGCTCCTTCTACGCATGATGCGTCTCCGCATAAAGGATCAATGCAATCTTCGTCTGTCTCACAAGACAAATCTTCTAATAAACAAACTGGCTCAAGCGGACAGCCTTTTTCATCTGCACCTGAAAAAATTACTTGACCGGAACATTCTAATGGCTCGTGTTGAAAGCAAGCTGTGCAGTCCTCGGCGCAAGTTTCCTGTTCATTTTCTTCGCAAAGATGGTTCCCGCAGACGACGACTTTTTCTTCAACAATTTCTTCTTTTGCCTGGCAAGTCCCGGCAATACAATATAATTCTATTTTTTCTTCGCTTGTCTGATTGTCTTCGCCGACTCTCATAACTGTTTCATAGCCACAAACTTTTCCGCCGCACTGCGATTCGGCGCAGTCAATCTGCTGATTGTTATTGTCATCTATATTGTTTGAGCAGATTTCCTCGCCGAATTCCTTGAATTTTTCAACGAGTCTTTTCTCCCATTGCTCTTGCTCGTAGTAAAATTCTTTTTTCTCATAGCCGGCAAATAATTCAGAGTAAAAGGCCTTTCTTTCTTCGTAATTCGCTGCTCTTAATTCCTTTTCTGCTTCTCTTCTTTCCTGGTCTTTTTTAATCCAACAATAAGTTCTCTGACACTCCTGCCTTTCTTCTTCTGACATCGTCTCCCAGAAGTTCTGATTTTGTTCAAGTTCTTTATTGACATCGTTTGTGTATTCGTCCCATGCTTGTGCTAATGCCCTGAACTCATGAGACTTTTGCATCGCAGACTGGTAGTTTCCTGCTTCTAAATCTGATTTCATGTCGTCAACTAATTTCCTTGATTCTTGTTTGAAATCTTCGGTTGTGAAGCTTGAGAATTTTCCTCTTGAATTTGGAAACTCCTCCTGAAATTCCTGCTGTCTGAATTCAGGACCCCGCCCTTCAATCCGAATGTCTGTTGGATTTAGCCATTTCCAATTGCAATTTTCGCACCCTTCAAAACGTATTATTGCTTCAAAATTATCTCCAGCGTAAAGCACAATTTCTTGAATGAGAATTTTCTGGTCTTCTCTCTTGTTTTCAGAGCCAAAGAGGTCGTTCATTATTTCTTCACAGTCTGCTGGATTTTGGTTGAAGAAGTTGCTAAAAGATTGTTCTGCATTAACGCTTTCTTTTGCAAGAGAGTCTAAATTTTCTTTGCCGGGAGACTCTGAATATTTTTCTGCAAGCAAGGTTATTTCTTCAATTTTTTCTTTTATGTTAATTTGCCCTTTCTGGCTTTTGAATAATGTTTCAAGATGCAGACGATAAAACAAAATTTCCTCGTTGTTTTTTATTTCGATATTGGGCCAAGCGCTTAGCCATAGTTGTATTCTCTTGCCGTCAAAAATTAGTTTTCTCCATGCGCTGGCTTCGCTGTCAAGTTTTTTTTCGTAGCCGTTTCCATCACGAGTGTCAACCCAGACCCATTTCGTTGTTTCTGTCGGTTTTCCTAATGCACTTTCCAGCTGCTCTGCCTTCAAAACTGGATCGTGCTCCCGAGACGTTGCCCCCATTGCTTCAGCCAAATCGCGGCTCAAAGTGGAAGTGTAAACAACGAGCTGTGCATAATTTATGTTTCCTGATTCGTATTGCTCTGCATGATAGGTTATCTTTTTTATTGTTTCATCTATAGGGTCAGCAAGAGCCGATGGTATAAGAATAGCCAAAGCTAAAAATAAAATTAATGCCCCCTTTTTCATTTTAAAAATAGGATATTTTGCTATTTAAATTTTGGGATTTTTGTGCTCTGCCCGGAATATAGTCCACCAATTTAATCTTTCGGTTGCTTTATTGGTGGACTATAAGGGAACCAACACCGAGAGACTTAGTTGGTTCACTATAATTCTGATCAACGCTAAAAAGTTTTTGTCATAATTCAGGAGAATTTGTTATTCCGGACAGAGCACTGGGGGGATTAAATAAAACCAGATATCTTGTGTTTTATCTCAAGGTAGATAATCCAAATCACTAAGAGAATTCCGTCGAGAGTTGCCGGAATGTATGAGCGAAGCTCTGTAGAAAATAAGTCAAGAAAATTCTGAAAACTTGCATCAAGAATTATGTGAATTAAAGTTCCGATTGCAAGCATGAGAAAAATTAAACTCAATTTTAGTTTGTGTCGCGAAATATTACAGAGTTTTGCTTTTAAATTGAAAGTGTTGAAAATTAGAAAAAGAACAAACAACGAAAGTGGGAGGAACAAAGAATGTGTAAATGTATAATGGACGTCCCAGCTTGTAATTCCTAAAAAATTCAAAATAAAAGAAATTGGAATATCTATATCAGGAAGAACTCCTCCGATTCCGACGATTAAAACGTAATGCAACTGAAACTTCTCCCTGTCTCCCTTTTTCAGATAATAATCTCTTATCAGGGAGAATAATAAAATTGGGAATATAATGTGTGTTACTGCTAAAGGCATTTATGATAAAAGAGAAATTAATTTATATATCTAACTATCTCTTACAAGAAAACCATTTTTTAGTCCCGCTATCGTATAAACCACGGAAGAGAGATGTCTGTATTTTTCCATAAAGCCATTTGAGCCGTAAATCAAATCTTCTTCTGCGACTTCTATTAAGCTTGTTCTCAACGATCCCTTGAAATTTTCAGCAGAAAAATCAACATTTTTTAAAATAGTTGCACAACTCAATATTCCTTTTATTGTATGACTATCTGAAGCTGCATAAATGGGAATGCCAAAACCTCGGGCAAGTTCTTTTTGCATAGAATGGTATTTTTCTCCGAAATTGCCATCCCAAATGTTGATTGCATCAAAATATTTAGCATATTTCTCTATATCTCTCTCCTGCAGACTCATTCCTCCAGGACCAAGAACGTGATCTCCTAAGATCAAAGAATCTTTTTCGTTTTTTGCTTCCTTTAGAACATAGTCGAAATCTCTGCTTTCTGTATTACTTCCTGCTCCAACGAGAAGAACATGTCCTCTCTCCGTAGGAACTTCCTGTCCGCTAACAAAAGTCACATTGGAATTATCTTTTTTAAAAGAGGCATAATAATTTCTGTCAATTACCTCAAATCCTTCTGTTTCTGCTATCTTTTTCAAAACATCAAGCATTTTTTCTGCTCTTTCGTCATCGAAATTAATTATTCCAACCAAAGTATTTTCGTCATGTAAAAAAGAATGTTTCAGTAATTTTTCTTCAATTCTATTTTTTGGCTGAAAAAAACCAGTATGACGCCGTGCTCCGATTAAAGGAATTTTTCGATTTATCAAGATGTCATAATGATCTACTACATGCGTATGAAAATCTGCCATTATTCTCATTAAAACCGTAAGAACTTTCCCTATTTATAATTAACTCAATACTCCTCTCAAAAAATAGCCAACCAAAAATGCAATAAGCGCCGCAACGCCTCCAATTAAAAACGTCTCAAATGACGACTTAATTCTGTTTTTGCCTATGATATTTCCTTTCGCGGCACCGACGATTAAAAGAGCGATTCCCGTCAGGATAAAAGAGAGCGTGAATTTATTTTCTTCTATAAAAAAAGAAAAGGGGGCGATGATAAAAGAGATTAGAGGAATCATTCCGATAATTACAAAAGAAAAGAAAGTAGCAGCTGCGGCTTTTCTCGGCTGTTTGTAGTAGCGGTATTTATGCCCGCGTTGCTCTGCTAATTCGTATTGTGACTTAGTTGCAAGATAATTTGACATCGCCATCGAAAATCCGTCAGCGAACAAATTAGCAAAACCGAGAATTAAAACGATGACATAATTCAGAGAAGCACCGACAACACCGGAAACAACCGCGAACGTTGTCACAGCTCCGTCGATTCCCCCATAAATAAAATCAGAAAGATATTTCCTCTCCATCTTCTTTCTTGAGGTTGACCTTTTTAGCATAACTCTCTAAAAAAATTAAATATATAGACGTTTATCATAACTTTACAAGAGTGACAATACGAAAGCTTTAAATAGTGCTGTTTTTTATTGAAAGTATGACAAAAATATATTATGAGATTATGACTCAACGGGAAGACAGAGATGTTTGTTCTTTTCTTGTAGCGATGGCTTGCAATTTAGCATTTCGTGGAGAGTTAAGAAATTTGTTTAGAGATTTCAATAACACCCTTGTAAGCGTTTGTCCAAGTCCTTCGACAGAATCGTATGAGAAAGCATTCGGAGAGGAGAGGATTTTAACACCAAAGACAAGAATTTCTGTCGGCGACAAACATGATTATGATTTTATGTTGTCTCAAGAAGGAGAGAAAATAAAAATCCCAGATAGAAAAATCTTAGAGGGTTTTTCTTTTAGATTAGTTGAACTTGTTAGTGGAACATTAGATGCCGATGTTCATCTTTATACGATGGGAGGAAAAAGAAATAAGACATTGTGTTTGCATCGCAAATAGACAACTTTAAATAAATGCTAAACTAAAAAATAAAATGAACGAGAAAAAACCGGAGACATTGGCCGATAATCTTTCAACAAGCAGGAATTACGAGTTGAACAAAGTTAGAGACAACTCTGAAAAAGAAAAACAGAGAGAGGATGTCAATAAATTAAAAGCAAAGCTTGAAGATTTCAAGAAAAAAGTCGTCAAGAAATTTTCTTTTGCAAAAGTCTTAGGTGTTTTACCGGCGAACGCTGCGCAGATGTTTGAAGAAGATGAGGCGATGCCGAAAGAAATAACAGAAACAAAACCAACACATCTGATTATGATAATTCCGGAAGAGCAATATAAAAATCTGAACAAAATAAAACAGGAAGTAGTTCAGATTGTTAAAGATTCCGGAGAAAATTTCTGGATTCACATCAAGACAGCGGAAGTCGATCTTTGGAATTATGGTTTGGACAGCAAATACGAATTTATCGACTCTATTTCAGCAAGCTTTCCGTTGCATGACGATGGATTTCTTGGAGCTTTAAGAGTTGCAAATATCCACAAGACACTTGTCCTGAACTGGCTCAACGTCGGGAGAACAAGATACGTCGCAACTTACGCAATTGGTGGAAGTTTGGTCAGAGGAACAGCAGACAGCACAAGCGACGTCGACACTTTTATTATAATTGACGACACCGACGTGAAAAGAATGTCAAGAATCGAACTTTTGGAAAGATTAAGGGGAAAGATAGTTTCGGAATTTGTTAAAGAAGCGAGCGCTCTTGCAGGGGTTAAAAACATTTTAAACGTTCAGGTTTATTTGCTTACTGACTTCTGGCAGAATGTTAAAGACGCAAATCCCGTCATGTTCACTTTCATAAGGGACGGCGTGCCTTTGTACGACAGAGGAACATTCATTCCATGGAAAAGACTTTTGCAGATGGGAAGAATCAAGCCCTCTCCTGAAGCAATTGACTTGTACATGAAAGAAGGCGAAAGAACCAACGAGCTTGTTAAAAGAAGAATGCTTGACGCAATGATTGATGTTTATTACGGAATCGTCACGCCAACACAGGCGATGATGATGCTTTCAGGACACGCTCCACCTGTACCGAAGACAATCGTCGAAGAAGTAAAAAAAGCTCTTGTTGATAAAGAAAAAGTCATGACAATGAAAGAATTAAAAACGCTGGAGAAAGTTGTCAAATTATTCAAAGACTATGAACACGGCAAACTAAAAGAAGTCAAAGGAAAAGAAATCGACGATTTGGTTAAAGAAGGAGAGGAATATTCAAAGAAAATGAAAGAGGTTAGGGCAAAACTTGAGAAGAACGTCCAGGAGAATCAGGCAGAAAAAATCGACGAGACAACTTTCTCTTTGATGAAGAAAATTTTCGGGAACAAGAGCAAAGAAGCACTGATTGCGGAAATGAACAAGGAGCTGATTAAGAAAGGAAAAGTTCAGGAGAGGATGTTGTCTATTGTTAAGGAGGTTTCTAATTTAAAGAAGAAAGTCAAAACGAAGAAGTTGTCGCAGAGCGATATACAAAGAATAACGCGGGATGCTTTTGAGCTTATCGATGCGCTGACAGAATACTCGCAAAGAAAAGAGCTCGTTTCTCTTGAGAGGGGAATTGTCCAGATTAATTACAATGGAAAAAAAGCAGAAGTTGTTGCGACAGAAGAAGGAGTTTTTGTTATCTTTTCTGATGGAAAGTTGAAGAAAATAGAAAACAAGAAGTTTGTTGAGACGACAAGAGAAAAGTTTGAAGAAGCACTTTCAAAGACAAAAGAGAAATTGAAGTTCGACTTTTCTTCTGACGTTTTCGAAACGTTAAGGAAAGAGCTTGGTGAGTTTAAAGTTTTGATGTAGAATCGGTTTGAATGTTAATGAGAATTAATTTTCCTCCTGTGAGTTATGACGGACTGAACGAAGTGAGGGAGTAATAATTTCACTTAATCGCGATTCAGAATCCTCGAATGCCAACGAAGACGCTGAAACCGAGGATTGCGGCAAGTTTCTGATAGGCACAAAGCAATAAGTTTATTAATAATTCTCTAAGTTTCACCAGCGTTCAATTCCTACTCTTCCTCTTTGTCTACCTTCTTCAAAATTTCTTCCATCTTTTTCTTTTCAGTTATGTACTGGATTATTTCTTCTGTCATTGCTCTAGGGTGTTTATCTTTATACTTGATTGCCTCTGAAGCGCCTGCGATAACAGCCATTTTCAGCGGATAATCTCTTTCTACCATGTTTTTTCCAAGAATATCTTATATTTAAAGTTTGTTACAGATTTTAATATATAGTCAACCAACCGAAACTAACCGAAGAACTTAGTTGGTTGACTATTTAGGGGACCAATTTGCGACCGAGAAATTAAATTGGTTCACTATATACCACAAAATTATATCTACTAAGGAACGTGTTTTCTCTTTTGCTCATGCTTTCTATGCACTCCCACCGAAGGCAAAAGCGTCTTGAACGACTTCTGCGTCTCCTCTAACTCTCTCTTTATATCGCCGACATCATTTACATAGTCGCCTACTTTTTGCAGAACAGAAATCTGAAGTCGGTCGATTATCTGCTCAATCCTTCTTAATCTCTCATTCAAATTTTCAATTCTCGCTTCTGCAACAGTCCTGAAGTCAACCGACTTCTCTAAGCTATCACGAATTAAAGCCATCTTCTCCTCGACAACCTGTTCCGCAACTTCATTCATCAAGTCAGAACTGACCGCTTCCTGATACGGCTGATACTGAGGATAGCCATAATTTCCATATGCGTAATAATCTTGTGACTGATTATTCGAAGAGTACTGATCCTGTTGTTGAGGTTGTTGCAACATCGAAGGTTGCATGCCCTCATACTCTTCTCCTTGAGGAAGCCCGACTCCCTGGGACTCAGTTTCCTGTTGAGGAAAATTTTGTTGAGTGTATTGTTCAGGAGTCGGGACTTCCTGTTCTGGCGAAGGCGCTTCCGGATAACTCTGTCCCGAAGAGGTCATTTGCCCTCCAGATTCATTCCTCTGAAAATCTCTCTGCGAAATATTTTTCCCTCCGGAAGAACCTACTGCCTCCTTAATCTGGCTCCTCGAAATAGAATCGTTTATCTCATTGTTAGAAAGACCTCTTTGCTTGAGAACTCCGGCTATCTCTCCTTCTGACTTTCCTTCTCCTTTCATCCGGTTTATATCGTCGACAGTCCCCATTATTTTCTAAACAAATTAAATTGCCTCTGCAAAATCATCAACTCTTCCTTTCTGGCAACATTACCTATACTCTCTCCTATCTTCATAACGATTTCCTTTAAACGCAGGTTATCAACTCTAAGCATCTCAACGATTTTTTTCATCTCCTGAAGTTCATTAAAATTCTTCTCTCTTTCCTTGACAAAAGTATCGCTAATCAGCAACATCCTGTCTCTTAACAACCTCTGCTTTTCCTCCAAATCTCTGATTCGCGTGTTTATATCGGAGAAAAACCTCTCGCCCGAAATCTGCTCAACGTTCGCCATCTTATTACAACGAACATTAGGTTTAAAATAGTTTGCAAAAATAATTCTGTAATGTTCGGCTTGCATTCGTGTAAGCAACAAATCTTAATGTATCAAATGTAAACAAAACCAGAGAACAAAAATAATTTTTGCATATTGGTACACTGCCATTTTTTAACAATGGGCTGCTTCGAAATTCCGCAGCCGCAGAAACGGCGGCTAAATTAAATTCAACAGAGTTTATTCATAGTCCACCACGCATTGCCGCAGTCACAAGGTCGGCGGCTGAATTTAAATCAGCGGAATTAACTTTCAACAATTTTTCAATCATCGATATATATATATATCAAAAAACTTTTCTTATGAAGTAAATGAAAGGAGGTTTAACA
>JACQLL010000011.1 GCA_016234025.1 Candidatus Pacearchaeota archaeon
AAAAAATGTTGAGTAAACTCTTTGCCATTATAGGTGAATGGGTCCTTAAGGGCGGCGCTAAAAATCCATTCTTTTGAGGGTTATCAAAGTTAATTCTAAGAGATTTAGCTAAATGAAAAATTTTCTTCGCGTCTTCTAATTTTGCTTTTCTTACTTCTATATTTTTATTAATCATTTTAACTTGTCTTACGGAATGAAAATCCGCAAACCCCCGCGTTATCGTCTCTGAAAAAAGAAGTTGTGAAACCATTTCCAGAAATTAAAGCCTCCTTACATAATGCATAACCTATATAAGGTCTTTCTGCAGAACTTTTTTTCCCTTTTCTTTCCGGTACATTTGGATTTTCCATTTGGTCATTTTTTCCTCTGCAGCTAAAAATATATCCGTCCTCTCCGCTTCTTCTCACCATGCAGATTAAGTTTCCTTCTAAGTGATCTATAAAAATATCAAAGTCCCCCGGGTCTTCCTTTCTGGCACAATACTTTCTTGTCCATTTATGTAAATCCGATTTCAATTCTGGCCATTTGTTAATGTTTATATCCATCTTAAATATCAATGACCGCCTCCCCGGCGTTTTCCAGAATAAATTGTTTTCTTGCCTCGACGTCATCACCCATTAATTTACTGAAAACCTCGTCGGCAATTGCGGCATCTTCAATTGTAACTCTTTTCAGAGTTCTCGTCTTAGGATTCATAGCTGTCTCCCATAATTGTTCAGGGTCCATTTCACCGAGACCTTTGAATCTCATCACCTCTGCTTTTTCTCCGATTTTTGCGAGAAGCGATTTCAATTCTCCGTCGGAGTAGACATAATAATTTTTGTTTTTCCTTACACGATATAGAGGTGAGACAGCTATGTAGATGTTGCCGTTTTTTATAAGCTCGGGCATGAATCGGAAAAAAAAAGTCAGCAAGAGTGTTTTTATATGGGCTCCATCAACGTCTGCATCGGTCATTATTACATTCTTTGAGTATCTTAATTTTTCTAATTTAAAATCTTCATCGACTCCGGTTCCGATTGCAGTTATTATGTTTGCTATTTCTTCACTGCCTAAGACTTTTATTGCGTTAGCTTTTTCCACGTTGAGTATTTTTCCTCTTATTGGCATGACTGCCTGATACTCCCTGTTTCTTGCCGACTTTGCAGGGCCTGCCGCGGAATCACCTTCTACAATAAACAGCTCCGTGCTCTCTGATTTTTTACTGGAACAGTCCGTTAGTTTTCCAGGGAGACCGCCGACGCTGAAAGCGTTTTTTCTTCTTATTAACTCTTTGGCTTTTTTTGCAGCGCTCCTCGCTTGTTGTGCCTCAAGTGATTTGTTTACAATTTTCCTCGCGATTGCAGGGTTCTCCTCGAAAAATTCTGTCAAAGCATTCATCGAAACACTGTCCACTATGCCTTTTATTTCGCTGTTACCTAATTTTGTTTTTGTCTGTCCTTCAAATTGAGGTTCGGAAATTTTAATAGAAATAATAGCGGCTAACCCTTCTCTGACGTCGTCGCCTGTCAGGTTGCCATTTTTCGACATTTTATTTTTATTTGCGTAGTCGTTAATTGCTCTTGTTAACGCAGTCTTGAAACCAATGACGTGTGTTCCTCCCTCGACTGTGTTTATTGTATTGACGAAGCCAAGGACATTTTCCTGATATCCTGAATTATACTGGACTGAAACCTCCACTATTGTGCCTCCTTCTTTTTTCGCAAAGTAAATGGGTTTGTGAAGAGCCTCCTTCGATTTATTTATCCATTTAACAAATTCTGTTAGGCCTCCTTCATAATGGAAGGATTCTTTTTTTCCTGTTTCTTCTTCTGCTAAATTTATTTTCAATCCTTTATTCAGGAAAGCAATTTCTCTGAACCTCGTTGCTAAAATAGAAAATTCGAATTTAGCCGTTGAGAAAATAGTGTCGTCAGGCGTGAAAGTTATCTCGGTTCCTGTTTCATTTTCGTCTGCTTTTCCTGCAACTCTTAAATCATAAATTGGTTTTCCGATTGAATATTCCTGCTCGTGGACTTTTCCGTTTCTTTTAATCTTTACTTTGAAGTGTTTTGATAAGGCAGAAACGACGCTTAGTCCGACTCCGTGAAGTCCTCCTGAAACCGCATAGCTTCCTTTATCGAATTTCCCTCCGGCGTGCAACTTGGTTATTGCGATTTCAACGGCCGGTCTTTTGTAAACAGGATGCGGTTCAGTCGGGATTCCTCTGCCGTCATCTTTGACACTTACAGAACCATCTTTGTTTAGTGTAACATCAATCACACTGCAATAGCCGCCCATTGCTTCGTCAACGGCGTTATCCACTACTTCCCAAACTAAATGGTGCAGGCCGTTCTTTGACGTACTGCCTATATACATCGCAGGTCTGTGCCTGACTCCTTCCAGTCCTTCCAGTACTTTTATCTTGTCTGAAGAGTATTCCTTTGAAGATTGTTTATCTGCCATAGAATCTTGGATAACTTTATATGAGATTTAGTTTAAAAAGCTTTCTGCCGAGAGAATGGTTTTATCGTCGATAAATTAACCTTTGTCCGATTTTTTATCCACAAAATAGAAAATTAAACATGAGAACAAATAGGACAAAGCAAAATAATATACTTCAAAAGAATAATCCGTATAATATCTTTCTAACCCGATGTTTTTATATTCTTGGCTAAACAATGTAACAACACGAGTCTCATTCTTGCATGACTCGGTAGATAAATCAGGTCCGCAATAAACTACCTGAAAGAAAAACAAATTTAGCAGGAAGAATAAAATTATTGTCAAGATTATCTTATTTTTTGTAGGGGTTATAAACATATTTAAACTCATTTTTTCTCTGCCGCGCGTTTGCGCGCCTTGTCTCGCGTGACGTGAAACGCTTCAGTCCATCTGACTTTTCTCTTGTCTCTTTTGAGTTTTGTAGAATTTTTCCTGCATTTGCTTGAGCAAAAATAATCAATGCTTCCGGAATTTCTGATTAGGTGAAGTCCCTTGTGGGGATTTTCTTCTTTGCCGCAAAACGTGCATTTTGTCATTGTTGCGCCTCCCAAAGAAATCCCGCCTCGCCAATATCATCATGAATAAATTCCCTTTGTATCTTTGCTCCTAAACTTGAATACTGTTTTTTCAATGCCAAAAATCTATCGAGATAACTTACATCTCGTACAAGAGGAAAGTCTGGTCTGATAATTACATATCCCCTAGTTCTATTTCCTGAGGCAACTTGGATTTCCGGCAGATTAATTTTACCATTTGCTCGTAAACCAACACCGTACGGAATTCTATCAAAAAAGCAACGAATATTGAAAAAATTTGATGTGGCTCTTTCGCTCAACTCTCTGATTCTTTCAGGCGGGATTTCCTTCCAACTGTCGAAGTCAGGTATATCGATTCCTCTTTTTTCAGTTGTCGCATTTGTCATCTTACAAGCTCCTGCCGACGCCCATTTTTATTCTTCGTGCTTCGATTTCTGTTTCCCTTAATGTTATCAAGTCGCCGACTTTGACAGGCCCTTTGACGTTTCTCCTCAAAGTTCTGCCTTCGTTTCTGCCTTCGAGAATTTTTGCTTTTACTTGAGTAACTTCGCCTCTTGCTCCTGTTCTTCCGATGAATTCTTCGACGAGAGCGTTAACTGCTTCGCCTTCTCCAGACATTTTAATACCGCCTTCTGTTGTTCTGTCTTTTACTTTTTGTTGTTTGCTTGACATTTTATTTTGTTTTCTTTATTTGAGAAATATCTTCTACAGAGTCGCCAGGTTCTATGACTGCGATTGAGGCGGTGCTTACCGGGATGCCTGCTGCAATGCCTAGCTTTTGTTTTGAATCGACTTCGAAACAAGGAATCCCTTTTTCTTTGCAAATTATCGGCAGATGCATAACAATCTCTTTTGGATTGACGTCGGCGGCGTAAAGCACGAGCTTTGCTGAACCAAGTTCAACTGCCTTTGTAACTTCATTAGTTCCTTTCTCGATTTTTCCTGTTTTTCTTGCTTTTTCAGCTATGTGATAGAAGTCCATTTGAACCTCCCTCGTGGTCATTGGTTATGATATGCCAATAAAGTAAGTATTTAAAGTTTTTGGAGAGAACACAAATTATTTTATACCTCTTTTTTATTATAAACAGATGAGAAATTACAAACGCAAGATGAGAAGTTTATTGGATGTATCGGGAATGGCTCGGGATTTTCAAAATGGTTTTGAGAATTTGTTTTTCCTTTTGAACTTTGACAACGGAGAAGGGAGTTCCGGCGAGAAGATGAGAAGTGCGATAATGCCTCGTTCATCAGGTCCGATGGGACATTCTTTTTTTTATATCGCCGGCATGGCGGCGGAAGTCGCGGCAGAGGTCGTGGTTCCGATTTATATTTCAAGAAAGTATGATGTTCCGTGGTATTCTGTTTTACTTGCGGATGCAGGAATTAAAACAATACCAAGGGGAATAGACTATTTAGTGAGAAAAGGCAGAGATATTTATAATAACGATAAACCTGCGGTAAAGGCAAGCACGGAGTTTGGGAGAAGAATAGGGGTTGATTGAATATGGCAAACGAATGATTAGTTAAATTTAATTCCAACTTCTTGACAAACTATAGCAACTGACAATTTTGGGAGTTATTTAAGTCAGTTGCTATAGTAGGGTTTTTTGTATTTTTTAATTTCCTTGCTTCATCAATAACAAAGGGCAATAACTCTTTTCCGCTCTCCCATTCAATTGACGGTAGAGGGATATTAACTTTTCATTTAACCAGTGAATTCGGAAACGAAGGATATCTTTCAGGAGGCAAAATCACTCTTGATATAAATATCCTATCTCTTTCATCGGGATTTGCGTTTTTTAGTTCATCTACGAGTTGAGTTAAGTTCATATAAATCTCATATCC
>JACQLL010000015.1 GCA_016234025.1 Candidatus Pacearchaeota archaeon
AATATATGGTGTAACTTCTTTTCTCAGCAAAATCTCCAAAAACGAGGTTATTCAAAGCCGTCTATAATAAATCCCGCGGGAAAAAATTATATTTGTATTCGTGATAAAGCGGAAGAATCTCGAATTCTTTTATTACGCCTTTGAATTTTGTTCTTATTTCTCTCGATAATTTTAACATTTCTTCTCTTGACTGAATTTCAAACTCAATCTCGAATTCCCACATTCCAATCATTTTCAAAATACCAACTACATTTACATTTGAATCAAAAGAATCGATAATCTTCTTTTCGTGTTCTACATCGATAACTCTCAATTTAATCAGCGCTTTGTAAGATTGATATCCAATTTTTTCTAAGTGAATCAACGGCTTGAATCCTTGAATGATTTCTTTTTTATTTAATTCTTTTATACGAGAGATTATAGTGTTATTTGTTAAGTTTAGTTTTTCTCCGATTTCAACTGAATTAGCGCGGGCATTTTCTGAAAGATAGCTTAAAATCCGCAAATCGGTTTTGTCAATCTTTTCTTGAGAAACTTCTCTGCCAAAATATGGCTGCTCTCTAACTAATCTTCTTTCTTCTGATAAATAATTTCTTCCTCGATAAATACCTTCAATTGTAAGCAAAAGATCGTAATCTTGAATTATTTTCTTGAATTTTCTTTGCATTTCTGATAAAAATCCGTTGTATTGAACAGGATTTTTAGCCAAAAAGTTTACAATCAAGTCCCATTTCCCACCGCATTCCACCAACCACAAAACATTTGAGTGTGACTCTAGGAATTTTATTAATTTTGCGTGGGATTCGTCTGAAATGTTTTCTAACTTAATCATTGTTCTATAACTTGAATATCCAAGCTTTGCAAAATTAATCATTGTGTAAAATTCTGTTATGACTTTATTTTCTTGCAATTGCTGCAAACGATAACTTACTACCTGTTGAGAAGTTTTGAGCTTCTTAGCTATTTGAGTAAGTGGCTGACGCGCGTCTTTCTCTAATTCATACAAAAGTTTCAAGTCTTTCTTATCCAACTTCATTTTTGTTATTATTATCTTATTGTTATAAATGTTGCTATTTTACAAAAATATAGCTAAGAAGTTTTTAATACGTTAAGGAAGGAAGATTTGAATGGGAGAAACGAAACAAACTAGAGAAGAAACTTTGAGAAATGATTTTGCTAAAAAAAGTGCTGAAGGCATTCTTTCTAATGAGCAACTTGAGAAAATGAGAAATGAAACAGAAAAAAGATGGACAAAGCATTACGATGGGTTGCAAGAAGTTAAACCTTGTGATTTAGCTTTCGTTCCGGCATTTACAAACTCTAACGATTGGGGAAGAGCAAGAGGGATAATTGGTAATTTAGTGTCTGGAGAAAGATATGACTCTGAAAATAGTTGTATTTATCATAGCAGGTTGGACAGCTGCGGACCATGCGGAAGCAAATTTGTAGCTTTGGAAGACCAAGTTAAGTTAGTTATAGCAGTTACTTCAACTGGTGATTATCAACAGCTCGCAAGAAACGTTATGGCTGTTACTAGAGATCTCTTTGTTAAAATTGACTATCGCCGTTTGACTTCTGATGAAGAAGCTATGAAAAGAATTGAAGAAGCTGTTAATTTAACAAAAAAACGCGAAATTGAATTAAGAGAAAAACCCAGAATACAGACTGATAGAGTTACATTACCCCTCAAGCAGTTTGAGAAGAATGACAAATTAACTGTCCTAATACGCGAGTTAAGTGAAAGAGGATTCGAAGTAGAGTATGCTTCTTTTCAGGATATTGCAAGACGAGTTGATCAAATGCAAAAACCTCAATCTTGGATTCCAAATGGCTCTAACTTATTTGTGAAAGCAGTTTCAGATGAACCTGTAAAAATTAGAGTATTACCCTATGTAAATTTTGAAACTGGAAAAATTCTCGAGGTAGATAGTTATACACTAGCAAGAGAATCTGGAAGCAATATCGCAAAATATCTTGTTGGAGAATTGGCAATCGGAAATAATGATTTAGTTTATAGAATAATGAAAAGCCTTAAAGAAGAAGATTGTTCTACTTTTGTACAAGACGAAACTATTACGGCAGCTAAATACTTGAAATTATGGAGAGAAGTAGCTTCATCTAAAGAAGACGAGCCTTATATAGTCACATTATCTAAGCGAAAACTGGAAAAGAATTTAGTAAAAGATTGGGGATTGTATAAAGCCGGCGATATTGAAGTTGCAGGAAGAGGACCTGAAATGGATTGTCTAAACGCTTGCAATCAATTAAATGTCGCATTTCTAAATATAATTAATGGACAAATGAACGAAGCAAGAAACTTGCTGACAATGACTGTAAATGCTGGACTTTATAGAGATGGTGAATTTGTCGATAGGGATTGCACTTTAGGGGGATACTCTCCGAAGATTCGACCTGAAACAAATGCTTTAGGAGTTATTGTTTTAGAGAAATTACTTAATTCATAAAATGACGAAACAAAAATCAAATAGAGAAAGAAAATGAGAGTAGACTATCAAAGCCGAAAAGGAGAAAGAATAAGAGTTGCTGAAGAATATTTTTATGAGCATCGTTATTTTCAGCACGGAAATGTGCCCTTTCCTGTTGATTGCCAAAGTATTATGGTTTATGTAACTCGAGGGAAAAAATTTGGTGAACCGAAGTACTCTTTTTTATTAGGCGAAGATTATGAAGAAGGAGACAAAAGAAGGTTAAGAAAAGCCATTCATGTTGCTAAGCAGAGGCAAATGAACTCAAGAGACTTAGCTGAACTACTTAGGTTCATTCCTAAGTTTGAAAGTCTGATTAAAGAAGAAAGTGTAGAGTTAGACGTAGTTCAGCAAATATATGAGAACCGAAAAGTAACAAAGAGACATAAAAAATAAATACTTACTCATATCTCAACGCTTCAACCGGCTTAATCTTTGTTGCTCTCCACGCTGGCCAGAGACCTGACAGCGCGCCTGCCAAGAATGCGAAAGCCAGACATCCGAGAATGAGATAATAAGGGAAAACGACTTTTAATAAGGTTGTTCCAAGTTGATTGATTGCGACGTATTCAATTGCCTTGCCTACTCCTAATCCGAAGAGAACTCCTAAGATTCCGCCGATTAGTCCGAGAAATCCCGCCTCTATGACGAAGATTGACAAGATGTCTGAATTTTTGGCGCCGATTGCTTTCATTACTCCTATCTCTCGTGTTCTTTCAAGAACAGATGTGAACATTGTGTTTGCAATGTTTATTCCTCCGACGAGAAGAGATATTGCCGCGACACCAAGTAAGAATGTTGTTACTATGTCTAAGACATTCCCGACTGCGCCGAGTAATTCTTCCGGAGTCAGAATTGTGAAGTCGATTGTTTTCTCGTCGACATCACGCGAGTTCATTAATCTTCTTTCGACTCTGTCGGCGACTTCGTTAATCTCTTCCTGATTTGTAACTTTGACTATTATGAAGTCAACTCTGTTCGGAATATTAAACAATTCCCTAAATGAATCTTCGGCAAGATAGATTTGCCTGTCGTCCTGTGGATTTCCTATAGTTTCAAATATTCCGACAACTTCAAACTCGACGTCGTTTATTAAAATTTTATCTCCAATCTCTACTTTCTCTATGAGGAAGTTATTGTATTTGTATTGGGAACCTACGACTATCTCTTTGCTTCCTGAATTTTTCAGGAATCGCCCTTCGTCTAAATCATAAGAGCCGAATGCAACTTCTATTTTTTCCGGGTCAATTCCGGATACAGAGACGAATTTTATCGTGTCTTTGAATTCTATCTTTGCGTTTGCAACTGTCCAGCCGACTGTGTCTTCCACTCCCTGAACTCTCTCAATTGTTTGTATATCTTCTTCGTTCAAGTCCACGGCTGTTGCAGAACCGTGCGGACCGAACTGTCCTCTTGGTTGTATGAAGAATTTGTCTGCTCCAAGAGTTTCGAATTGTTCCTGGATTGCAACTTCCAAACCAAGTGATAAACTTATCAGGACGAAGATGGTTGCTATGGAAATTGAAATTCCTAAAAGAGTGAGGAAAGACCTTGCTTTTTCTCTTCTAACATTTCTTAAGGACATACGGAAATAGTCTGAAATCATTTCCTCAGCGCCTCCACCGGATTTAGCTTTGATGCTTGCAGCGCAGGCACCAGACCTGACAAGATTCCTATGAGAAGCGAGAAGGAAACAGAACCGATGAGCAAGGGAGCCGACGGAGTGACTGCAAATATGTTATTGTTCAACGCTGTGTTTGCGATTTGCGAAACTCCTAATGCAAGAGCTAAGCCGATGCATGCTCCGACGATTCCGCCGATTAATCCTAGGATTGCTGACTCTACGAGAAATATTGAAAGAATGTTTTTATTTTCCGCGCCGATTGCTTTCATTACTCCTATCTCCCGAGTTCTTTCGAGAACAGAAGTGAACATTGTGTTTGCTATTCCGATGCCTCCGACAAGCAGTGCGATTAGTGCAATTCCTGTAACGACGACGTTAATTACATTTATTATTGTGTTTACGGCCTCTAAACTTTGTGCAGGAGTTTGAACTTCAAAGTCCTCTTCTCCGAGTTTCTGTCCGCGGTCTTTTCTCAATTTTCTTGATATTTCTTCTGCAATAGTTTCTATTTCATCTTTGTCTTCTACTCTGACTACGATAAAGTCAATCTCATCGTCTATGTCGAAAAGTTCTTTCACGTCCTCTTCCGTCATTAAGACAGCGTCGTTGAGAAAGAATGTGCTTGACCTTTCTAAAATTCCTACGACCTCGAAGTTTTCTCCTTCAATGTTTATTTGAGAGCCGACGCGAATTGGTTTTCCGAACAAGTTGTTGCTGACAAAACTATCCCCCAAGGCAACGACTCCGGATTCTCCTTCTTCAAGCAACCTGCCTTGCGCGATTCTGAAATTTCCTGCTTCGTAGAGCTCTTCTATTTCTTCTTTGCCGTCGGGGATGCTTCCGACTGCGCCGAAACCTAACACATCATTAAATTCTATTTCTGAAAATCTAAGATAACGAGGAACTGCGATTTTTATTCCGGAGACAGATTCTATTATTTCCAAATCATGCTCTGTCATTTTTCTGACCGATGTGCTTCCCGGAGGCGAAAAGCCGGTATCTGCACCCTGAATTGTCAAAGTGTCGACGGATAAAGCTCCAAACTGGCCGGTTATCGCTGTCTCCAAACCTTGGCCGAGAGAAATCAGAGAAACGACTGCTGCGATTCCGATAAAGATACCCAACATTGTCAGCCATGAGCGGATGCCTCGCTTCCTGACGTTCCTTAATGCGAGAAAAAAATAATCTGTGAACATGGGAGGGTTACTTCCATTGTTCTTGTTGTGGAGAAGTTAAAATTTGCTGCAATAATGAACGAGTTCTATCATCTAATTCAATACTAACACTATTAAAATCGCTTGAATCTAAATCATAAGATTCCTCTTTGAATAATATTCTTGTGGTAATCTGCAGAGATGTGTTGTCGTATTCAAACTCAGTTAGGAAATAAATCCGAGATTTCGGTTCACCCTTTAGCTTTTCTTTCCAGCGCTCCATCTCTACTTCTCCAAGATAAATCAATTTTCTATCTGTTACCTCTCCTTCTTCATCTAGTTCTTCGATTTTTAGATATATTTTTTCGTTTGTCATTTATCTTTCCTCCCTTGTTCTCTGGCTTCTTTTCATTCGTCTGTGTTTTTTAATTGCCCGCCAGATGATGAAAATCAGAATTATAACGATTGCGATTGCGATATAAGTAAGCGTATTACTTTTCTGGATTATGCCGAGTTCTATTGCTTTCTCTTCTGTGTAAACCTTTAACGGTATTTCTACGTTTTGCGTTACCTTTTTGTTGCTGAAGTCGAGATATTCGACGATTGTTATTAAGTTTGCGTTTGCCGACGTGAATCTGACGTCGAAGTTTGCTGTTTCGAAATCGTCGGAATCAATATTGCCGATGTAGATTTCATCTTCTGACAGAATTGTGAAACCTTCCGGCACTGCTTTTATCGATACAAATCTTGCGTCGGAGAAACCTTTGTTTACTATTTTTAATGTTAATTTCCCGTTTCTGTTGACTACCGGAGTTTGCGTTTCTATTGAGAAAGTAAGGTCAGGATTGCTTGCAATTTTAACCCCGATTGTTCCTGAACGTGATTTATCGTCGTCGTTTATGGAATATTTTAATTCGTAAGGAATTTCGTAATCGCCGGGAGGTGCGGTTGAAGATGCCTTTAATCTGTATGCGAATATTTCTTCGTCGTCTTCCCTGATTTCATCGATTGATTGTTCTGAAGTTCCTACCGGTATGAAAGGGGTGTTTGAAAAGTCAAGTATCAGAGAAACGTCTACAACGTCGTCGCTTAACAGGTTCTCGAGCTCGACTCTTATCGTGCCTTCCTGTCCCGGAGATAATTCATCGACCAAGACGGAGTTTATAGCCAAAGCAGAAACAAAACTTGAGAGAAATACCACAACTGCTAATGTGATTAGTGCAAGTTTTATTTTATTTTTTTCCATATTTCTCTTGATGAATGTGTGTTTAAAAATCTTTCTGTATTGTTTTGACTTTGAAAAAGTAACAAAAACGCAGAGTTTATAGTGAACCAATTTAATTTCTCGGTCGCAAATTTGTCCCCTAAATAGTCAACCAACCGAAACTAACCGAAGAACTTATAGCAACTGACTTAAATAACTCCCCAAATTGTCAGTTGCTACACCGAGAACCTTTTCTGCTTTGCGCAGGTTCTCGGGGCCGTCAAGAATGCAACTGTCAGCATTCTTGAGGTATTCGAGAGAACAAAAAACAATGGAGAAATATTTTGGTCTCTCGTTATAG